>NZ_JAHRFA010000060.1:0-13258 GCF_020883045.1 Microcoleus sp. CAWBG58
GGCGCAAAAAGTCTTCAAGATTAGCTATTTAATCTTCTACTTTTTGAGTTTTTGAGCAACTGCTTGCCTGAGCTTCAAAGGTGGCTACTTTTAGCTGCGCTCATTTTTTAGTCTAAACTACAGTTATTGATGTTTTCTGGGTTAAGAATATTTAATTCACGCCTCACCTCAATTTTTAGGGATTCCTAACTGGCTGATGCTTTGTTGCACAGATCTTTTGGGTGCTTTTGCTCACGCTCGATCTCGGATAATTCACTTTTACCCCCTCAATCCGTGTATGTGCCAGTTGGGGGTGCGGAATGTGGGTTATAACGAGGGTCATAAACGTAGGTTTGTAGTGAGGACTTCAGTCCTTCCCCTTAAGGACTAAAGTCCTCATTACGAACCTTGTTTGTTACATTTTTTTTAATTCTCAATTACGGACAATCAACTAATTTATTAAAAGCTGCCTGAGCCGCTGCTTGTTCGGCCGCTTTGATCGATCGACCTTTTCCCTCTGCTACCAACTCTCCCTGAATGTGAACCTCGGCGGTAAAACGATCCTCGCCGCCCTGTACTGTCCCGGTTTCTCGCACGCTATATTTGGGCAAAGTTTTATACTTGCCTTGAGTCAACTCCTGGAGGGCAGCTTTGTAGTTTTGGCGGGCGGGATCGCTGCGAATTTCCGCCGCTAGGCGCTGAAAGTGAGGATCGAGCCAAGGGCGAACTAATTCTAACGTCTGGGCACTCAAATAAAGGGCGGCCAGCAAGGCTTCCAAAGAATCTGCCAGTCTGGGCACTGCGCCTGTTTTGTCCGAGGCGGCGCTGCTGGAAACGATTAAATAGCGATCGAACCCGTAACTGTCAGCGATTTTAGCAAGGATGCGATCGCTCACCAAGATCGATCGAATAGCAGCAAATTCCCCCACCGCACAGTCAGGATAAATTTCAAACAACAATTCCGAAGCCGCCAGCCGCACCACAGCATCGCCGACAAACTCTAATTGCTCGTAATTTGCCTTAGCAGACGCACTAGCATGAGTCAAAGCCAAATCTACAAGATGCCATTTGATCGCAGCATCCTTCGGCAGCCCCAATTTTTCAATTAATATTTCAAGTTGCTTTTGGCGACCTGGATAAATCATACGATTTTAGATTTTAGATTTAGGATTTAGTTTTTTATACTTTAGACTTGAATCTTCAGATAATATTTTATAATTGCAGATTTCGCTTGCTGAATAATATCCGGGTTGGGAGCTTGTATAAAGTAGCATGAATTGTTGAAAAGAATATCAAATTCATTTTAATAAAAAAGCTTGTCATTACAAAACCAAATGTTCAGTTACCCAAATATTTCTGTGGGTGCTGATGGGCGAACCTTACCGAAAAATTGGAGGGGAAAAAGTCGGACATAAGCCGGGTTCTGTTCTCTCAACTGCAAGCAGTTTTCGAGGGCAGTTATCTATCTGGGACGCCTGTTACCAGACGCCTCAAGCGGTACCAAAGAACGGAACCGGTAAAAAACCAACCATAGTCCCTCCGACCTTGCTCCCAACCGGGGTTTACCTAGCCAGCACCTCTCGATGCTGCTGGTGCGCTCTTACCGCACCTTTGCACCCTTACCCCTAACACTTTGCGATTTTTGACGATCGATTTTTGATGCAATCTCCAATCTCCAATCTCCAATCTCTAAATGGGGGGCGGTATCTTTCTGTGGCACTATCCTCACGATCGCTCGCACTGGGCGTTACCCAGCAAGTTTGGTTTTTCGGGAGCCCGGACTTTCCTCAGACCAGCTTCCGCTAATCCGCAACCGCCTGCGCCTACTTTTTCCCCAGATTTATTGTACAGGAAGCCAGCGATTTTAGATTTTAGATTTTAGATTTACTTGCAGAATTGAATCTGGGAGCTTAAGAAGTTTTGATCGATGATATAGCCTTTCTCAAAAAAGTGAGGTACGTTGTTGGGATGCGAGCCCTCTTAATTTAGTGGTTATATAAGCTGTCAGTCATACCTCATATTTTTGAGAAAGGCTATACCTAGATTTATGACACGGCTGCAACCAGGAGCTAGAAACGCGGTTTCTTCCTATATTTCTCGTCAACAAACACAAAATCTCGTAGAAACCGGGTTTCACTCTTGTCAGCGCGCGTGCCACAGTTGCATTTTTTTCAACTGGTATAACAAACAATACTCCGGACAGTTCTTGGAACGATACTACAAGCTTTACAGGCTAAGGATCATGAAAAAGTCGAATTAAATGCCGCGTCTGGGGTGGACATGACTTTGATTTAATTATCCACAGTGGCTCAAAGTCAAGCGAGGATAAGTCATTGGGCCATAGAAAAACTGTCCGAAGTATTGTAACAAACATATATAGCCTTTCTCAAAAAAGTGAGGTATGCCCTATGCCCCATGCTCCATGCCCTATGCCCCATCTCTCCGCTTCGCTTCGCCCATGAGTACCTCATATGGGAGAGCGAAAGGCTATATCAACGCCCTCTCCCGAAAAATGTCCTGGGTGGCGATCGCATTTTATCGAATTCCTGGGCTCAGTCATCCTTAAGAGTAGAAAAATTCTCAAACCAGCCGCGCCGCCAAAAAAAGTAAACTAAAGTAGAGGCGATCGCTAGCATCAGCCCCCAACAAAGTGGATAGCCAAAATACCAATTCAGTTCCGGCATATTCAACGGTGATTTCTCTGTATTGAAATTCATCCCGTATACTCCCGCCACAAAAGTTAGAGGAATAAAGATACTCGAAATCACCGTCAGCAGTTTCATAATTTCATTCATTTTATTGCCAACCGAAGACAGATAAACATCCATCAAACCCGAAGACAACTCCCGATAAGTTTCCACCATATCCATCACCTGCACCGTGTGATCGTAACAGTCGCGCAGATAAATTCGCACCTCAGGACTAATCAAATCGCTGCTATCGCGAATCAAAACATTAATTGCATCCCGCTGCGGCCAAATGGCGCGGCGCAGCGTCAGCAATTCTCGCCGGATTTTATAAATTTTTTCAAGAGTTTTTCGCGTTGGGCGCACCACCACTTCATCCTCTAACTCTTCAATCCGCTCTCCGTAAACTTCTAATACAGGGAAAAATCCATCTATAATCGAATCTAGGAGAGTATAAGCCAGATAATCTGCTTTGTGCTTGCGAATAGTTCCTTGTCCTTTGCGAATGCGAACTCGCACCGGGTCAAAACAATCATAGTCCGGTTCTTCTTGAACAGTTAGCAGGTAATGCTTGCCCAAAATAAAACTTACTTGTTCTTTATGAAAATTATCTGAATTTGGTTTAATCATCACCATCCAAGCAATGATTAAAAGGTGTTCTTCATAGTCTACAACTTTCGGTCGTTGAGGAACATTAACTACATCTTCCTGAGCCATAACGTGCAAATTAAATACTTCGCCCATTTGTCTCCAGGTTTCTTTGTTTCCCAATCCCAACATATCCACCCAAGAAACAGATTCTGTATCTAAATAGGCAGCAGCTTCTCTAGGATTTGCCAACTCGGCGCGGCTAGCTCCTGTCTCGCAATAGTCAATTAATATAATCTCAGGAGGTGGCGCATCGGGTTCTAAGTCGAGAGTTCCCGGCATCGCTCCTGGATCGTCATAAAAATAGTCAACATAGGAATCATCATCATCTTTAATTGGTTTGGGAACGGCACTAGAAGTATGTATGCTTTTGTATACCATGTTGATATTTCCGAGTTTTGGAACATTTAATTAGACTATCATTTTTCCAGTATAACCATCAATTTTAAATAACAACTGTCCCAGGTCAACTGTCCCAGGTCAACTGACTAATTACCTTTGCTTAATAGGAATCTCGATCGCAAATTCAGTGCCACCACCGGGCGCGGAAATACAGTCCAGCTTGCCCCTGTGTCTTTCCACCACAATCTGGTAGGAGATAGACAGCCCCAAACCAGTACCTTTACCGACTGGTTTAGTAGTAAAAAACGGGTCAAATATCCGAGATTGAACAGACTCTGCCATTCCTGACCCGTTATCCGAAATTGCGATCGCCACCCGATTGTTCTCCAAAACCTCCGTGCGAATCCGAATCAAAGGAAATGCGTCACAAGCCAAAGGTAAAGTAGAAAAATTTTGCCGTTCCCCATCCGCTGCACTCGCCAATTCCAATTTTCTATTTCTGATATTTGCCAAAGCATCAATCGCATTACTTAGTATATTCATAAACACTTGATTTAACTGTCCGACATAGCACTGTACGGGTGGTAGCATACCATATTCTTTGACTATTTCAATCGGGCGATTTCTACCATTTTCTTTGAGTTTGTGTTGCAAAATTAATAGAGCGCTGTCAATTCCTTCGTGAATATCAACACGCTTAATATCAGATTCTTCCAGTCTGGAAAAATTACGCAAAGACAGAACAATTTCGCGAATGCGATCGGCTCCATTTTCAATTGAATTCAGCAGGCTCGGGAAATCCTCTTGCATAAATTCTACTTCTATTTCTTCAGCAAAATTCGCAATTTCCGTTACTGGTTGCGGGTAATTTTTTTGATACAAACTACACAATTGCAGCAAATTTTTTGCATACTCGTTAGCGTGAATAATATTGCCGTAAATAAAACTAACAGGATTATTGATTTCGTGAGCAATTCCGGCAACTAGCTGTCCCAAACTCGACATTTTTTCTGCTTGAATTAATTGAGCTTGAGTCCGGCCTAATTGTTGCAAGGTTTGCTCTAGTTCGCGATTTTTATCTTTTAATTCTGATTCGGCTTGTTTGCGCTTGGTAATATTGCGGGCGATAACTATTGCCTGATTCGAGTTAAAAGGTAGCAATCTCGCTTCATAGGTTTCTTCCCCAGACGCCATGGATAGGGAATACTCTAGACTAACTGGAGTTCTATTTTCGGCAACTTCCAGTAGAGCCTCTTCTAGCTGGCTAGCGGCGGTTGTTGGCAATATATCGGTCACTTGTTTGCCAAGAAAAGAGTCGGAATTCAAATACAAATCCGCTGAATTTCCTGACAAATAATCCAAAATAATTCCGTCAGCATTGAGGCGGAAATACTGATCCGGCAATGCTAGAAAAACAGATTCCAACTCAGAAGTTTTTTGGCGCAATGCTTCTTGGGCGTAGTAGCGATCGCTAATATCCAAAATCACCCCGTCCAAACAGGAAACGCTCCCATCGGCGTCGAACACTGGAGAACCTTTATCCCACACCCATTTAACCGTGCTGTCTGCTGCTAGCAAGCGGTATTCTAAATTATAAGACTGTTTATTTTCTATTCCTTGCCGAATAGTTGCTTCTACTTTTGCCAAATCTTCGGGGTAAATAATGCTAGCAAAAGTTCTGCCTTTGCTGTCCAAACGCGAAATAAAATCCCCAGCCGGGTAGCCCGCTATTAAGTAAATTGCCTCGCTAATAAAACTTGTAGAAAAATCGCAACGCCAGCGATAAACCACTCCAGGAATATTAGCAACCAAAGACCTAAATCTGGCTTCACTCCTACGCAAAGCTGCTTCCGATTCATGGCGTTTTGTAATATCGTTAGTAAAACCTAGCACTGCAAATATATTACCTTCAGCATCGCGTAGAGGGACTTTTTTGGTATCTAAAATATGTATTGAACCATCAGCAACAGTTGCAGCATCGCAGGGATTGTGGATGATTTCGCCTGCCAGTACAGCAGAATCATCTGTGCGAAATCCTCGGAGATTTTGTGCGGAGTTTCCAAATACTAGCTCTTCTGAGAATCCTAATTCTAAATCTGATTTGCCAATTATTTCTTCGACTGTTTTACCGATCGCTTCGGCTAAACTGTTGTTGGCTAAAATATAGCGAAATTGTTTGTTCTTGGCAAAAATCCAGTCACTGGTTTTGTCGATTACCGTCCGCAGCAGTTGTTCCGAACGTTCGGTTTGTGCCAATGCTACTTGCAGTTCTACTTCCAGGCACTTGCGAGCTGTAATATTTTCAAATGCCACGCCTACGGAGTTGTTAGGTAACGGAAAAGCTTTAATAGAAAAAGCAAGAGTTATTTTTCCTGATTCGTCGCAGTCAATATCTTCAACTTCTACGGCTTTTTGAGTGCGAATTACTTCAGCAAATGCTTGGGGAATGTTTTTCGATCGCAAATGCGGAAAAATCTCGTCGATTGTCATGCCCAAAACGTCGGCCATTTCTAGCCCTGTAAACCTAGTGGCAGCGGGATTCGAGGCAATCGCCCTCAAGGTGGTATCATCGTCTATATTTTCCAAATGGTAGACGTACAAACCAATTTGCATATTCTCGACAATTTGGTCGTATAGACGCACGCTTTCGTCTACCTGCCTGCGTTCGGTGATATCTTCTGTAATCCCCAAAACGTACTGAGGCTCGCCCTTAGCGTCGAGAATTGGCACTTTGCGGGTGTGCAGTATTCTCATACCTTTGTGGCGAGTTTGGATCGGCTCTTCGGCTATTTCTTTAACCAGAGATTGGTTGTGATGGCTGGTTAATATTTCCCTGTCTTGAGCGGTAAAAACATCAGCTTGCTCTTTCGGGTAAATATCATAGTCATTTTTGCCGATCGCCTCTTGAGATGTCACACCTGCGATCGTTTCCCCCGCCTTATTCCACAGCACGAATTTTAGCGAAGAAGCATCTTTAGCAAAAACTCCCAAGGGCAGATTTTCTACTACGGAATTGAGGAACCCTCTAGCTGATTTTAATTCAGCTTCTGCACGCTTGCGTTCGATGCCTAAAGCGATGACATCGGCAACCGATCCCAAAGTTTCTTCAAAGGGTACTGTCAGCGACTGGTGGCTGACAATTACCATGACTCCCACTAGCCTTTCTTCGACAATTAAAGGATAGCCGGCGAAGGTAAGAATTTGCTTGGGGATTTGGCAATTTCCCCGATCGTGACTGCTGTCGATAATTGCTAATTGCGAACTGTGTGCTGGCGTGGCTTCCCCGCATTCTTGCTCCTCTAGCCCCAAATGATTCAGTTCAAATCGACAGTCAAATAGTGGTTTTTGCTGTTGGGCGATCGAGTTAACCTTATTTTGAATAAATCTAGCAACCTCGTCTGTGCGGCTGTAGATTCCAGAGGTTGCTTGCAACTCGCAAATATTGTATTGAGAGTTAAAAGTCCAAATTTCAGCAGAGGCGACATCGAGATTTCGTACCATTGCTTCGCAACAGGGAAGCAGGATATCTTGAGGGTGTTTGGTGAGGGCAATACCGACATCGGCTACCATTGCTGTAAGGCGAGAAGCTTGGGCTTTTTCTGCTTCCAACCGTTTGCGATCGGTGATATCTTCCACCAAAGAAAGCACTGTAAAAGTGTCGCCGCTGCGAATAATCGAGTTGAACCAACGACACCAAATAACTTGTCCGCATTTGGTTTTATTTTGATTGATTGAAGTATTGCCGTTACCGGAGGCTAGTTCGAGTTCGATCGCGCTTACAGCCTCTCGATCGTCCTCGCAAACCAAATCCAAATCGCCGAAATGCTTGCCCAGCATATCATCGGAAGTCCAGCCAAAGATTTCTTCAGCACGTTTCGACCACTGAACGATCCGAAAATTCTCATCCCAGCCTACCATTGCCAGGGGACTGTTAGCTGCATTCAACCACAGTAAATGATTCGAGCGACGCAACTGTTGAGTTTTCTGCTGCTGCCAGCGGTAGTGTCTGGTGATATCTCTACCGACACCCAAAACCCGCATCTGGTTGGTAGAGACATCCAGCGCTGGCGTGTAAGCCGTTTCGTAGATTTTAATCCCCCCGTCTGCCGCCGTCACCTCGTGAATTGCCAGCTTTTTTTCCCCTGTGATAAATACTTGTTGCAGGCAGGAATCAATCTGAGAGATTATATTTTTTAGAGCTGTATTATTGGGATATAATTTCAACAATTCCCGATTCGTTTTGTTGACTGCTTCAGCCGGCTCCAATCCCATCCAAGCAGCAGCTACAGGATTAATCGATATGTACTTTTGCTGTCGATCGCACTCTAGGAAAGCATCAACAGAGTCAGAGAAAAAAGACTGTAACGAGTTGATAACTTCCTGCATGGGTATTTTTTGATCACTTGCAAGTTAAGCTTTAAATTTTTCCTAAAGTTAGTTTAACTCACTCAAATATTTTTTCGCACTTTACTGCTGGCGTTCCCGGTACAATTTTCGGCCCGTTCCCTATAATACAAAAAATTTCAGGAAATAGTATGTTTTGGAATATAACTTAATTAGAGCATCTGCTCTTTTTTTCAACAAGACGCATCGGATACAAAAGGGAGAGGGGTTCAACAGTTGACAGTTGACAGTTGACAGTTGACAGTTGGGGGAGAGATAGGGAGATAGGGAGAGGGGGAGAGATGGGGAGAGGGGGGGGGGAGAGACTGACAGGTGCAGTTTTTTTAGTAAAAGCCTTATCCCATAAGAGTTTGATGCTTCCAGTAAGCCACTTTCCAAAACCGTTGCACTGTCTAGATTTGCTGGGTTTTGCTAGGGGAAAACCTACACCTGTCAGGGGGGGAGAGATGGGGAGAGAGGGAGAGAGAGGGGGTGCAGACATTAGTGTCAACTCAAGGCTGGAACCATTGATAAATCTCGCTTTTATCGAGGTGAGATCCCCCTAAATCCCCCTTAAGAAGGGGGACTTTGAGTGCTTCCGGTTCCCCCTTTTTTAACGGGGGCTAGGGGGGATCGGAGGGCTTAATCGTCTATCCGAGGGATCCCCCTAAATCCCCCCTGATAGTCGGGGGACTTTGAGTGCTTCCGGTTCCCCCCTTTTTAAGGGGGGCTAGGGGGGATCGGAACATTAGACGTTAAGTTGACAATAATGGACTACATCATGCCCATGCCGCCCATGCCGCCCATGCCACCCATGCCGCCCATGCCGCCCATGCCGCCCATGCCGCCCATGCCGCCCATGCCGCCCATGTCGCCCATGTCGCCACCAGCTTTTTTCTTCTCGGGTTTTTCGACAATTACAGCTTCAGTGGTCAAAACCATGCCAGCAATGGAACCGGCATTTTGTAAAGCCGATCGCACTACCTTAGCCGGATCGATAATTCCAGCGGCAATCATATCTTCGTAAACGTCGGTGAGAGCGTTGTAGCCAATGTTCTGCTCGCTAGCCCGCACTCGCTCGATCGCGATCGAACCTTCCACACCGGCATTATCAGCGATTTGACGCAAAGGTGCTTCCAAAGCTTTTGCAACCAAATCAGCACCAATTTGCTCTTCAGCGTCTAAAGTGCTTCTGATGGCATCAATTTTTGTAATCAGGTGAATCAGCGTCGTGCCGCCTCCAGCGACGATACCTTCTTCCACAGCAGCTTTAGTAGCGTTGAGGGCGTCTTCAATGCGGAGTTTGCGATCTTTGAGTTCGGTTTCGGTAGCTGCGCCTACTTTAATTACAGCAATACCGCCAGCAAGTTTGGCAATGCGTTCGGTTAATTTTTCCTTGTCGTAGTCAGAATCCGTCGCTGCTAGCTGCTTGCGGATTTGCTCGATCCGTGATAACACGTCTGCTTTGTGTTCGTCGCCAGCGACAATGATGGTGTTTTCTTTGTCGATCGTAATTTTGCGGGCGGTACCGAGCATTTCTAGTGTTGCGGTATCAATGCTGAGTCCGACTTCTTCAGAAATCAGTTGACCGCCGGTCAGAACGGCGATATCTTGTAGCATGGCTTTGCGTCGCTCGCCAAAACCAGGAGATTTGGTAGCTGCGATATTCAATACACCGCGTGCTTTGTTGATGACCAAAGTTGCCAAAGCTTCACCTTCAATATCTTCGGCGATAATGATCAGCGGTGAACCGGTGCGGGCAACTTTTTCAAGAAGCGGAATTAGTTCTTGAATCGAGCTAATTTTTTTGTCGGTAATTAGGATGCGAGCGTTTTCGTACTCAACTTCCATGCGATCGTTGTTGGTGACGAAATACGGGGAAAGATATCCGCGATCGTACTGCATCCCTTCGACAACTTCCAATTCTGTCAACAGAGATTTCGACTCTTCAACAGTAATGACGCCATCTTTGGTGACTTTTTCCATTGCTTGAGCAATCATGTCGCCGACTTCTTCGTCGTTACCGGCGGAGACAGTGGCGACCTGAGCAATGGCAGATCCTTCGACTGGTTTCGCTAATTTAGCGATTTCTAGGACTAAGTGGGCGATCGTTTTTTCAATCCCGCGGCGCAGTGCGACTGGATTGGCGCCTGCTGCGACATTCTTCAAACCTTCGCGAATGAGGGATTGGGCAATCACGGTAGCGGTGGTGGTGCCGTCGCCTGCGATATCTTTAGTTTTGGAGGCGACTTCTTGAATTAAGCGAGCGCCAGCATTTTCGAGAGGATCTTCGAGTTCAATTTCCCTAGCAACGGTGATACCATCGTTAACGATTTGGGGAGTCCCGAATTTCTTTTCGAGCAGGACATTCCGGCCTTTGGGGCCCAAAGTGATGCGGACTGCATCGGCGAGTTGATTGACGCCGCGTTCGAGTGCCCGCCGAGATTTGTCGCTAAATGCAACTATTTTGGTCATGTTTGTCTCCTTGCGCTTACATTAGCAAATTTAGCACTCTCTGACTCTGAGTGCTAAGTCGATCGACTTTAGATTGTAGCGTGCCCCTCAGGAGTGTGGGGCTGGCGGGGGCGGATTTGGGGGAGAAGTCTGTGTGAGTAGAAGACGGCACTGCGCTTTACCCGCAGATATAATGAGATTTGTGGTATTTCGGGCGATCGGCTTTAACTCGTTCCAAGGCTCTGCCTGGTAACAAGTAGAATTTATATGCAAAAAATTCTTAACTTCCGTCTTCTGTAACTGGTTTCAAGGCTCTTTCTGGTAACAAGTAACCTTTAAATAGGGAGCATCTCATTTTTGTAAAAAGCATTTTTAATGATAGTGCGAGCTTAAGAGCTCGCGTATTGTACAACTCGCGAGCGGGGACAGCACTATAAAATGCAAAACTGAGATGCTTCCCTTTAAATATAGCTTCCCTATACCCTATTCCTTCGGTCAACTGAAAACTGAAAACTGTCAACTGTCAACCTTTCTCTAAGCGAGCGGGCAAGCTGAAAACTGTCAACTGTCAACTGTCAACTGTCAACTGTCAACTGTCAACTGTTATACCTATGGCTCGTTATTCTCGACTGCAAAAACTGATTTCTTATATGCACCCGCACTGGAAACCCACATTCTGGGGCGTTTTTTCCTTATTTATTGTCAATGCTGTAGGCGTTTACATTCCCCTGCTAATTCGGAATGCAGTTGATACTCTCCAATTTGCGACTAAATTTGACCAAGTTTTCAACTACGTGATACTGATTCTTGTACTAGCTTCAATCATGTGGGGAATTCGGATGGCATCGCGGATTCTGCTGTTTGGCGTCGGGCGTCAAGTAGAATTTGACCTGAAACAGCAAATATTCAATCATTTATTAACATTAGAACCCTCTTATTTTGCTGCCAATACGGTAGGGGATTTAATTAATCGCGCTACCTCCGACTTGGACAATATTCGCCGCTTGGTGGGTTTTGCAGTGCTGAGTTTGGCGAATACAGCCTTTGCTTATGCTTTGACTTTGCCCGTGATGCTGGGGATTGATATACGGCTGACGCTGTTGGCGATCGCAGTTTATCCATTAATGCTAGTTTTGGTACAGTTATTTAGCGACAAACTTCGCATCCAGCAACTAGCCGTGCAAGAAGAACTCTCGGCAATGAGCGATTTAATTCAAGAGGATATGAGCGGAATGTCCGTAATTAAAATCTATGCTCAAGAAGAAAATGAACGTCGAGCTTTTCGCGATTGTAACGCCAAGTTGCTATCAGCCAATTTGACATTAGCCCAAACTAGAAACTTTATTTTTCCACTGCTGGGCGGTTTGGCAAGCATCAGTTTGCTGGTGCTGCTTTCTGCGGGTGGCGGAGCAATTGCTAAGGGCGAAATTAGCATCGGCGATTTTGTGGCGCTGCTAATTTATGTCGAGCGTTTGGTATTTCCGACGGCGCTGTTGGGTTTCACAATTACTGCTTACCAGCGCGGAGAAGTCAGTGTCGATCGCATAGAATCAATTTTGACTGTCGAACCGCAAATTAAGGATGCTCCGGATGCAGCGGACTTGCCAAGTCCCGTCAAAGGTGAAATAGTCGCTCGCAATTTGAATTATACCTATCCAGGCGCTAAGATACCCGCGCTCAAAGATGTCAATTTTACCATCAAACCGGGCGAAACAGTCTCGATTGTTGGGGCGATCGGTTCTGGCAAATCAACCTTGGCTAATGCCCTGCCGCGCTTGCTGAATATCGATCCGGGCGAGTTGTTTGTAGACGGACAGGATATTACGGAAGTGAAGTTGAGGGAGTTGCGGGGGGCGATCGCCTACGTGCCCCAAGAAAGCTTTTTGTTCGGTACTACCATCAAGAATAACATCCGCTACGGCAATCCTTTAGCAGAAGAGCCAGAGATTGAAGCAGCCGCCAAACAAGCACAAATCCACCCCGAAATTCTCAACTTTCCGCAACAGTACAAAACAGTTGTCGGCGAGCGAGGCATTACCTTATCCGGCGGACAAAGACAGCGAACAGCACTAGCTAGAGCCTTGTTAGTTGACGCTCCCGTGCTAATTTTAGACGATGCTCTTTCCAGCGTTGACAATCAAACTGCAACCGATATTTTGCAGAACTTGGCAACCGGAACCGATCGCAAAACCGTAATTTTCATCTCCCACCAAATGTCAGCAGCCGCCAGTGCCGATCGCATATTTGTCATGGAAAAGGGAGAAATAGTGCAAAGCGGCACTCACGCAGAATTGGTAAAGGAAACAGGGCTGTATCAGTATTTATGGAACCAGCAAAAACTAGAAGAATTGCTGCATTAACAGGTTCGTAGTGAGGACTTTAGTCCTTCTTCCGACAGGTTCGTAGTGAGGACTTTAGTCCTTCTTCCGACAGGTTCGTAGTGAGGACTTTAGTCCTTCTTCCGACAGGTTCGTAGTGAGGACTTTAGTCCTTCTTCCGACAAAGAAAAAAGGACTGAAGTCCTCACTACAAACTGGAATTTAGTCCTTCTTCCGACAAAGAAAAAAGGACTGAAGTCCTCACTACAAACTGGAATTTAGTCCTTCCTCCGACAAAGAAAAAAGGACTGAAGTCCTCACCGACAGGTTCGTAGTGAGGACTTTAGTCCTTCTTCCGACAGGTTCGTAGTGAGGACTTTAGTCCTTCTTCCGACAAAGAAAAAAGGACTGAAGTCCTCACTACAAACTGGAATTTAGTCCTTCTTC
>NZ_JAHRFA010000060.1:13358-44814 GCF_020883045.1 Microcoleus sp. CAWBG58
TCCTCACTACAAACTGGAATTTAGTCCTTCTTCCGACAAAGGGAAAAGGACTGAAGTCCTCACTACAAACTGGAATTTAGTCCTTCTTCCGACAAAGAAAAAAGGACTGAAGTCCTCACTACAAACTGGAATTTAGTCCTTCTTCCGACAAAGAAAAAAGGACTGAAGTCCTCACTACAAACTGGAATTTAGTCCTTCTTCCGACAAAGGGAAAAGGACTGAAGTCCTCACTACAAACTGGAATTTAGTCCTTCTTCCGACAAAGAAAAAAGGACTGAAGTCCTCACTACAAACTTAAGCTTAGTTAACTTAGTTATTTATCAAATATAGTCGTGGAAAATCAAACTTCTCATCCTTCGGGCCTCTCCAGCAACAATGATTCACCGGGAAATCGTCCCATCAAAATCATGCCCCTAGGAGACTCAATTACCGATGGATACTTCGTACCAGGAGGATATCGCATCGACTTACAGCCTGCAATGGAGAATCGAGGCTATGCTATTGAGTTTGTCGGTTCCCTAAGCAATGGCCCCGAAACCTTACTCTCTCAGCATCACGAGGGACATTCCGGTTGGCGGATCGAAGAAATTTGCGATCGGGTTGCTGATTGGCTGCAAACCTTCCAACCCGATATTATTTTGCTCCTCATCGGCACCAATAATATCGCACAAGGGCATCAAGTCGAAACTGCAAGCTATTGCCTCAACCAATTACTCGATCGCATTTTTCAAACAGCACCCAATGTCAAACTCTTTCTCGCTTCAATTCCGCCGATGTCTCAACCCATGTTAAATGAGGAAGTTATACAATACAATCAAAAGAGCGAGAAGTTAGTCAAGGAAAAACAACAAGCAGGGAAGCCCATAGATTTTGTTGATTTATATAACATCCTCAACCTTGACGATCTCCCCGATGGCGTTCATCCCAACCGAGAAGGATTTCGGAAAATGGCTGGTGCTCTGGAAGCTTGTCTGTCAGCGCACCTAAGTTAACCAATTCCCGATGCTGGATTCCACGCAGTTTACAATCGTCGATTTCCCATCATAAAGTGTCGGATGTGACTACTAAAAGAAGTCATAAATAATATGTCAGGATATCTAAAAATATCAGAAAAATAGTATAATGAATATATCTACTCTACCCGAATAATCCCAAATCATGCTCGCAGAAGCAAACGCCACAGTCTGGCCCAGTCTAATTACTGTTTCAGCATTAATTCTCTATTTCATTGTTACCATCAACGTCGGCAGAGCCAGATTCAAATACAAAGTTTCTCCCCCGCAGATGACCGGAAACCCGGACTTTGAACGAGTAGTGCGAGTTCAGCAAAATACCTTAGAGCAAATGATTCTATTTTTGCCCTCGCTATGGCTGTTTTCGCAATTTGTCAGCCCACTTTGGGCCGCCGGTATCGGTGCAGTTTGGATAATTGGACGCATTTTGTTTGCTTGGGGTTACTATCAAGCTGCCGAAAAACGAGCGGCAGGATTTGGCATTAGTACCTTAGCCACTTTAGCTCTGTTGGGCGGTTCCTTAATTGGCACAATCATGTCGCTGCTGAAAGTTTCACAGCTATAATTGATATTAGTAGGGTGCGCCTCGCGCACCTTTTTATGTAAATCTAACTCTTTCAATCTCGTTCAGGATTAAATATGTCAGAAACAAATAAACCCGTATTTCAAATTAACCAGCAACTTTTTCAACAGCTTACCGAGTGGCAAGAAAAACTCGCACTAGAAGATGAATTAGCCAGCGAGTCAGAAGAAGAAAAACAAATAGAGGTAAAAAGTCCTCCCGATAGTGATGAACAGCATTCTCAAACAAATAATTCCTAGCTGGTGGCTAGCAGCATCCTTGGCATTTCCGGCTGCTGTGTCGGCTCAATCGGTGACACCCAGACAAATCCAGCAAATCAATAGCGGTTTGTTTCGTTCTAACTCTCAAGATTTCTTTCAGCAAGGAAACCGCCAAATAGAAAGGGAAATCGCAGCTTTGTTGCGAAAAGCCACCACTTCCGAAGATAAGATTCTGGAGATTGATGAAAAATTGCTTTCTGAGCTTTGTCACGCAGATTTTCAAGTGTCCTCGCGGTATTTTGATAATTTGAATTGGGTTCAGGCTAGCAGTTTGAATCGGAAATTAAAAGAGATTTGCAGACAAAAATAAAATAATAGTGCTATGATGTCGGGTCGATTACCATAATCAAAATGGCTTGCACGTGCAGACTTAAACTTCGCACGTGCGAACTAATCTGATTGCGGTTCATCTCTCGGACACGATGATATGAAGTCAAGATTAAAATCTTAGCGTTAATGGACAAAGAACTAATGACAGAATTGAAACTAACGATGCTGGAAGCGCAAACTGTGGCTCAGTTGGCTGCGATTATTATTGATTATACTCATGAGGAAATGATGCTAGTTTTTTATGAGCTTGAATGGGAACAGCAGGCTAGAATTAAGGATATTTGGAAGAGTGTTTGAGGGCTGGCGCATTTAGGAATAAACCACTGTGTGATATCGTTCCGGTTGTATCGGAATGATTTAACCACAGAGAGCGCAGAGGGCACAGAGAGAGAAGATAGAGATGAAGACAGGAGGATGCAATCGGATTTGATATGATTGCCAGTATAACGAAGCAATTTCGATATTCTGCGATTGCTTCGTTGCACTCGCAATCACAATTCGGTAATGCGCGATTAAGGTAGGGATTCGAGACACAATTGACGGAAACGATCGCCGCGCTGCTCGAAGCTTTGGTATTGATCGAAGCTGGCGCAAGCTGGCGAAAGCAGAACGACTTTAGCTTTGTTTTGTTTGCCTAATTCTGCGGCTCTGGGAATGGCTTTTTCCATGGTTTCGACGATTTCCCAAGCGTTATAATTGGCTTGTTCGAGCCGATCGCTAAAAATGCCCGCTGCATCCCCAATTAACAGCACTGCAACAGCCTTCGCCTTAATTGTATCAATCCAAGCGCGATCGTCTCCCTCTTTGGGATCGCCGCCCGCAATCAAAATCGTCGGTGCGGTGACAGCAGCTAATCCTACTTGCGCCGCGTCATAATTAGTTGCTTTGCTGTCGTTGATGAAATCTATGCCTTCCCAGGTGCGGATGTGTTCGAGGCGGTGGGCCACTCCGGGGAATTTCGCGATCGCCCGGGCGATCGCACTTCGATCTATCCCCGCCAAATTAGCCGCCGCCACAGCCATCAACAAATTTTGCAAATTGTGTTCGCCCACCATCCGCAAAGACTCAGCAGGCAAAATTTTATCGCCTTGAGCGATTACCCAACCGTCTTCGATATAGGCTCCAAAAGCGCGTTTTCCCAACAATTCTTTTTCACCTTTAACACTCGTCCAACACGCATCCGGCCAAATATCAACTCCTTGCTGCCGCAAACCAGGATCGTCACCGTTGATGATTTGCAATTCCGAATTTTTTAACAAATGAGCTTTAATGTTGTAGTAATTTTCTAAAGTTTTGTGGCGGCTGAGGTGATCCGGCGTCAAAGTCGTCAAAACTCCGATGCGTGGCGCTACAGAGGGCGATGATTCTATCTGATAGCTGCTGATTTCTGCAATTACCCAATCCGGCGGTTTCTCGGCCAAAGCTAATTCGCACGCAGCATAGCCAATGTTGCCGCAAGCAGGAGCATGAAGCCCGGCTTCGGCAAAAATAGCAGCAATTAAAGCAGTAGTCGTAGTTTTGCCGTTAGTACCAGTAATTGCTACCCAAGGAGATTTGAGATAGCGCCACGCGAGAGCCATTTCTCCGATTGTTTCAATTCCCAATTCTCGGGCGCGGACTAATGCTGGAATATCCCAGGGAACGCCCGGACTTACTACTACTAATTCTATGGATTTGTCCGGTTCAAAAGATTTACCTAACTCCAGGTTGATGCCTTCGTTAGCTAGTTGCTGTTGTTGTTCGAGCAAGTTTGGGGAAGATGAGCGATCGCTCAGCGTTACTTCCCATCCTTGGCGTTTGAGCAGTCTGGCGGCGGCAATCCCTGATTTTCCCAATCCAATTATGTGAGCGATCGGCATACGTTATGTGTGTGATGGAGCGAATTTCCCTGGTTTTCTAAGTTTATATCTTAACCTTGCATGAATTTTTGCCTATTGGCCATTATGCTTAATTTACGAAAAAAGGTATGTTGTTGCGCTTAAGCGCTCTTTCTTATATAGATGAAAGAGCGCTTAAGCGCAACTACGTACCTCGTCTAAAATCGATTGACGATCGTTTCTGGTTCGATCGGAATGATTTAACCGCAGAGGGCGCAGAGAACACAGAGAGAGACAAGAGAGATGAATACTGGACGATGTTACCGGATTTGATATGACGATCGCCCTAAAGTCAGCCAACACCCGCTATATAAGAAAGAGCGCTGAAGCGCAACAACGTACCTTAACAATCTAAAATCGATTGACGATCGCCCCAAAGTCAGCTAACACCCGCGCGTGATTCCGCAATAAACCCAGTAAATTCAAGCGATTGCGCTTAATTTCCGGGTCGGGATCCATCACCAAAACGCTTTCTGGGCCGTCAAAAAAGCTGCTTACAGCCGGAGCAATCTCAGTCAAACTATCTACCAACTGTTGGTAATTCCGAGTTTGCTTCGATAGCAGCGTTTGCGGCACTAATTGCACCACAGCATCGTAAAAAGCTTGTTCGGAAGACTTTTGAAATAACTCGGGTTTTACCGTCGTTTTCGGTTCCAATTCTACCTTATCCAAATCACCTTGAGCCGCCAAACGAGTCGAACGGTTGACTGTTTCGTAAATCAGATCCAAAGTCTTGTCATTGCGGATTTGTTGCAGGAAAATTGCTCTTTCCCGGGCATCCAGCAAATCTCTCAATGCTCGTTCGGTATATTCTGGGTCGTTTTCTCCCAAAACAGCATTCACTAAATCGTAATCTACGTTATTTTCTTCTTGCAGCAAGGTGCGAATTCTTTGCAGGAAAAACTCGTACAATTGCGATAGCAAATCCGCCGATGTTTGGGGGCGCGCTGCGGTAAATTCTGCGACTACTTCTGCCAGTAGTTGGTGTAAATTGATTGGCAACTGAGCCGCCCAAATAATATTGGTTATCGCATTGGCGGCGCGGCGCAGGGCGAAGGGATCGGAGGAACCGCTCGGCAGCATTCCCAAGCCGAAGATGCTGACTAATGTATCTAATTTATCGGCGATTGCGACAACTTGACCTGTGAGAGTTTGCGGCAATTTATCGCCCGCACCTTTGGGCAAATAATGCTCGAAAATTGCTGTGGCTACGGCTTCCGCTTCTCCGCACGCTAGGGCATATTTCTGCCCCATGATTCCTTGCATTTCGGGAAATTCGTAAACCATTTGGGTAACAAGATCGGCTTTGCAAAGCAATGCTGCTCTTTCTATGTAAGCTTGTTCTTCGGCGGTGATTTGCAGTTGCTTGGTGATGAGAGAGGCAATCTTGCACAGTCGATCGACTTTGGCGCGCACTGTCCCCAAATCTTCCTGGAAAGTGACCGTCTCCAACTTTGGCAAATAATCCTCTAGAGGCTTTACCAAGTCTGCTTTGTAGAAAAACTGACCGTCTGCCAATCTCGCCCGCACGACTCGCTCGTTACCTGCGGCAATTATCGCCGATTTTGCCGGATCGCCGTTGGAAATTGTAATGAAATAGGGGAGGAGTTCGGGGAATTCTGGGCTTTTGAGAATTGGAAAATAGCGCTGGTTGGTGACGATAATTGTGGTGATTACTTCCGGCGGTAACATCAAAAAACCGTCGTCAAATTTGCCGACTACGGCGTTGGGCCATTCTACCAAGTCGGTAACTTCTTCTAACAAATCTTCGGTAATGTCGGCGCAACCGCCTTGTTTGGTGGCGGCGGCTTCAACTTGTGCTTGAATTTGGATTTTGCGCTGTTGTCGATCGACTTCCACGCCAGCAGCCCGCAGACACTCGACATAATTCTCGGCTTGGGAAATCGAGACAGGCTGCGGGTGCAACACTCGATGTGCTTGGGAAATGCGATCGCTCTCGACGGTATCCGAGCCGCTCACTAAGGTAATTGGGAGTACAGTATTATCTAGCAACGCTACGATCGATCGAATCGGGCGCGGAAACTTCAAATCTCCGTCAGCCCACCGCATAAATCTTTTGCCTTCTAACTTGTTAATCCACTGCGGCACAAGTTCGACCAAAATATCTGCCGTCATCCGCCCGGGAATCTGTTTGAGCACAAACACAAAATCGCCTTTATCGGTAGCGCGAACTTCCAAAGCATCGATTTCTACGCCTTGTTTTTTCGCAAAACCTTCGGCTGCTTTCGTAGGTTTGCCATCTTTAAAAGCCGAACTTGCGGGCGGCCCTTTTACCTCTTCTTCTCTGTCTAATTGCTTGAGTGGCAGTCCTTTAACAAGAACGGCCAAACGTCTCGGAGTTGCGTATACATTAATTGAGTTATTTGTCAAAGATTGTTCTGCCAGAGTTGCAGGTACGAGTTCCTGCCACTGTTGGACGCTACCTGCAACAAAAGATGCGGGCAATTCTTCGGTACCGAGTTCTAATAAAAAGTTAGGCATATAACATAGTTAGGTAGTTTTGTCAATAGGCAATTCATTTGCCCGTTCAATCATTACAAAAATTAGCGATCGGCAATCAAAAAAAGCCTGGAATGGCGATCGCAATAACATTACAGAATTATTTTACCGATGGGGGGGTCTGATTAGATCTAAAAAAGATTCAAATCACCAGCATACCACTTAAAATCGGGGGTGAAAGATATTTTCAACACCTCATGACTTTGGCGGAAAGACTGGCACAAGATTGGAAGGCGCGACTGGAACAAGATTGTCCGCAGGAGAGTTCTAGCACTCGCGAGAGTGTTGTCCGCTGGCTGTTGGGAGACAAGCCAGAAAGATTTGACTCTCTAAATCCGACTCAATTAAACGTCGCGTCTGGGGCGATCGACTTTTTATATCGAATTTTGCAGCAGCGGTATCTCGGAGTAGCGCCAGAAAGAGCTTACCGCAACTTGATCGGACGCCTGGGCGGTTTGGTGGTGCTCCGACAAAAAATCCAAGCATGGGTTTCGTTGAGTCGCGACAGACAGCGCAGTGCGGTAGAGGTTCTGCAAGAAGTGATTCAGGAAATGCTGAATTCCGATCGCTACCTCCAGCAGCAAGTCGCCTGGATTGCCGAATGCACAACAGATAAACGCTTGCGAAATGCTTTGCTGCTAGCGAGCACAGAAGAATACTGCTTGCGGCCGATTCGCAACCAGCCGCTGCTGGTGTACCGCTTCGTCAACTACCTGCGGCGTTCCCAGCGGGGCGGGTTGACGCAAGTCCCGGCGGGAGATTGGGTGCGGCTGGTGTCGGAACAGGTTCTACCTGACGATACAGACGAACCGCTCAGCCTGCTAGACGAACAGGCGATGTCGGATTATCGAGAACATCAAGCTTGGGAAGAACGGCAAACTCAGCGGCAGATTGTCCAACAAGAATTTGAGAATTACTTGACTGCTGAAGTCGATCCGCTGGCTTCGCGATGGCTGCGGCTTTACCTCCAAGGCCGTTCCCAAGAAGCAATTGCTGAGGATTTGAAGGTGCCTGTCAAACAAATTTACCGCTTGCGAGAAAAAGTCAGTTACCACGCGATTCGGGTGTTTGCGGTCAAACAAGCACCCGAATTAGTTGCCAACTGGCTCGAAATTTCGCTCCAAGAACACAGTTTGGGCTTGACTCCCGCCCAGTGGCAGCAATATTTACAAGATCTCACGCCGGTGCAGCGACAGTTGATAGAATCGCTCAAAGCAGGGAGAAGTGTAGAGACGATCGCCTCTGAATTAAAGTTAAAAACCAATCAAGTCATCGGCGAGTGGAGCAAACTCTATTTAGCAGCTCAATCCCTCCGAAACGAGTAGATTGTTCAACAGTTGACCTGGGACAATTGACCGCTTGACAGTTTGATAGCGACCTCTACCTCGAAGTTCGAGGATTGGAGTAATGAATAGCCCGATCTTAATTTCTCCCGATCGGGTGGGCGGGCTTTCAACCAATTCTTTTTGGTAATGAGTGGCAGGCAATTGCTAATTGTTAATTGGCAGTAGTAATTTTCCGAATTCACGCTACAAATCAATTCCCGAAAAGCCGCGCTGGTGCTGCGAGTTTCTCCGTAAAAACCGCGATCGCGCTCGAACGCGATCGAATCAGGTAATATCGATCGGGATATCCTCCGTGTTGCGGCGATCTCACCCAGAAACAGATACCGTCCCACGTACTTAAATCGCGCCGATCCCCAAATTTTAGACCAAAGATCCACATCCCAGATTCATCTAGAGGAGTCAATCTAAAATCTAAAATCTAAAATCTAAAATTGACGGACAATCGCGATCGGGGATGCTCACCGCGAACTTTGTGGAGTAAGATATTAGTAGGACGATCGAATGAATCAGGATTTTTGAACCAATCCTCAATTCAGCAGTTACCTGTCAATCATCGGTTGTGGTGTATCTCTCAAACTTGGGCATTCAGACACAATTTTATCTTTGCCAGCCGCGGGAATCAATCTGGGGCGATAGATGATATTTCGTCGATAGTGCGCCCGCCATTATCTAGCTGTCAATCCTTCTGTATAATTTGAGACTGGAATACAGCACGGGGAAAATTCTGAGATTCAAGATTTTTCTTTCATCAAATCTTCCGGTTTTGATACGAATACCTCCGTCAGGGAATTTGCAGGGTTTAATTGTATAAATCAGGTTGGCGTAGCGCGATCGATCGCGCTTCCGACTAAAGAGAAGCTAATGGTACATACATCTTCAACAGACTCGGCGACTACAATGGACTCCGATCGAATATTTCAACTAATCGATACAGTTGTTCCCTTTGAAGCTTGCCTTTACTATCAAGTTTTGCCTTTATCTCTAGAAGGCAATCTATTTAAATTGGGCGTAGTCGATGTGCAAGATGACTCCGCTTTGGACTACGTGCAGCGGATTTTAGCATACATGAATTGCTCGGTGACAACGGAGCAAATTGCCCCGGAAACTCAGCGTTCGATGCTCTCAGCTTACTTGCTCCACGGGAACCAAGTCAGAGAACCCAGCCTGACAGAAACCGCACCAGCCCCAACACCAATACCAGCCCCAACACCGATAAATCCCGCACCAACAACATCAAGCTCCGAAGCAGACACCCTGCTGTCTGTACCCGAACCCTCCATTCGGGTTCCCGAGGGGTTGAAACCTCCCGATGCTGAGGTTTTGCTGACGCCGACAGAACTTTCGGTTTTGGATGTCGAGGCCGTGCACTTGTCAAGCCCCGTCGAAGTTTTGGCAACTTTACCCGCGCCCCAACTGCTGCAAGAATTGCTCGGTAGAGTGCTCGTAGACGGTATCGGTAGGCTGTTTTTTGAGAGACACCAGTCCCAAGGTAGGATTCTTTGGAGTCAAGACGGCGTTTTGAAATCGATCCTCGAAGGTCTCTCTCCCTTCCTGTTTCAAGAAGTCATCGACGAGTTGAAACGGCTGACAGATATGCCTGTTTCCCCGGTGGAACATCCCAAACAAGTCGAAGTAGAACGCATCTATGGAAAAACTCATTTGCTGTTGCGCTTGCGAGTAATGCCCGTGGGCGGCAAGGAAGAAGCCACGCTGCAAGTCTTGCGGGGAGCAGCGTTGAGGTTTTACCAGCAGCAGCAATTGTCTACTCTGAGTCGAGATGCGCTGCAACTGGCCAAAGAATTGCAGCGGAAAGTGAATCAAATTCGCGATCGCACTCGGCTTTCTCCTTTACCTTTGGAAGGTTTACCCGCCTTGGAACAAGTTGTCAGAAATGTTGACGACCAACTTGAAGCTTTGATGCAAGAACAGAATCCCGAGGATTTCTAATTAGAAATAGTTGTAAGTTTAGAAATTTCTTTAACTCAAATCTAGCCCGATCAAATAAATAACAATAATTAGGTTCGTAGTGAGGACTTTAGTCCTTCCTCATCGAACTGAAGAAGGACTAAAGTCCTCACTACCAACCTATAATCATAATAATTAGGTTCGTAGTGAGGACTTTAGTCCTTCCCGATCCAAATCTGAAGAAGGACTAAAGTCCTCACTACCAACCTATGTGAGTGCAGTTGTGCGATCGCACCTAAGATGAACCGTGCTCGAAAATCTTATCGTACTGCAACAAATCCAAAGTTACAAAAACTGGCAAACACCCAAAACATTGCTGTGCAACTTCCCAGCGTTCCTCTCGCTGCAACATAGCAGTCAACTTTTGTTTAGCGCCCAACAAATATCGGACATCGTTAGCAGCGTAGCTCAATTGGTCATCAGAAAGATGCTCAGAATTTCCCCAATCCGAACTTTGAGAAGTTTTATTGAGTTCTACTTTTTCCAACTCTTGGATTAACTCTTTAAGTCCGTGTCTGTTAGTATAAGTTCTGGCTAACTTGCTAGCTATTTTTGTGCAGAAAACAGGTGCAATGTCAATACTTAAATTGTAACGCATGGTTGCCAGATCGAAGCGCGCAAAGTGAAAGACCTTCTCAACATTTTCAGCTTCCATGAGCTTTTTCAAATTTGGCGCCGCCGTCTGGCCTTTAGCAATCCGCACCGCCGCCACTTTACCTTGCGGATCGCACAACTGCACCAAACACAGGCGATCGCGCCAGGGCATCAAACCCATCGTTTCCGTATCAACGGCGATCGCCTCCGCCGTTAAATAATAAGATAGCAGAGCATCGGAGATATCGCGATCGCACACTTGAAAATCTGGAAATTCCATCATTGAGAATTAGTAATTGGGCATTGGGAATTGGGAATTGGGAATTGGGCATTGGGAATTGGGCATTGGGCATTGGGCGGAGCGCAGCGGAGGGATTGGGCATTAGGTATTTGCAGTTAAATTAAAACTTTCTTCCTTCTTCCTTCTTCCTTCTTCGCTCTTCCCTCTTCCTTCTTACTTCTTCCTTCTTCCTTCTTCCCTCTTCCTTCTTCCTTCATCTTATCGACTGCGGACAAAAAGCTGAGTAAAATAATACTCTCCTTTGGCATTTTTGGCAATCGCAATACCAGTTAAATTAAATTGACTCTCAATATTCTTGCGGTGGCCATCACTTTTAATCCAACCCTCAACAGCATTGCGAACCGGGTCGCTGTAGCCAAAATTGTAAGCAACATTTTCAGCGAAACTTTGATAGGGAACCGTAATTGCTTTCGCCCGCCCGTCAAATCCATCGTGACTAAATTTAACTTTCCCACTCGCCATATTTTCGCTGTGAATTCTGGCTATCTGACTAATTTGCGGATCGACAGTCAGCGGTGGCAACTTTTTCGAGGCTCTATATTGATTGATCTGTTGGTTAACAGCTTTTTCTAACTCAGCAATTGAACTCGTAGCAGCAATATTAGTATTCATGGAAGTTTCTGGGAGCGATCGCGCAGGAATAGAGTCGGCACAATTAGGCAGGATTGTCAACAATCCTAAGGACATCAAAACCAAAGCTTTGGACATAAACTATTAGCGACAAATAAAGTTAATTGTTACCCAATACGATTCAATTAGACCTGGTGTCATTGGGCTTGGGGAAAGCAATCGCCAAGACAGAGATGCCTCTCAATTAGGTGAGGTACTGAGCAATTACATTTTTGTACCAATTTAATGGGGCGTTGCGTATATCCCGATCCCCCTCGCATCCCCCTTAAAAAGAAGGACGAAAGAATTCTTGCTCCCCCTTGGAAAGCTACGGTGTACACACAAGTCGAGTTGGAAATCAATTGACCCAAAAAAAACGGAAATTTATTTTTTTAATCCTTGATTTCCCGTCACCCATTATCAATAATTTAAAACTATTGATAACGATCTCGATTGTCTAAAAACCTTGCCGACTAAGGGTTGTGTCAGACACAGCCAGGTTTTGGCAAGTTGTGTGTACACGGTAGCTTGGAAAGGGGGCTGGGAGAATCGAATTCTACGGGGCCTCATAAAACATTGGTATTAACTGAACCGTATTGAATTGTTACCAGAAAGAATTGGTTGAAAGCCTCTCCTTTTGATGGAGAAATTAAAATCAGACTATTCATTACTCCAATCCTATTCCTTCTAAGTAGAGGTAGCTGTCAACTGTCAACTGTCAACTGTCAACTGTCAAAAGATTCCTACAGTGCGATCGCCCGAAATTCCGGTAAACTAGATATTCAGAACCTTCGCTACAGTGTTCACATCTTTGTCACCGCGTCCCGAACAGTTGAGGACAATGCGCGGACTGCCAGTTAACTGCGGGCACAGAGTCTCCAAATAGGCGATCGCGTGAGCAGTTTCCAAAGCCGGAATAATCCCCTCCAACTGCGAAAGACGCTGAAAAGCATCCAAAGCTTGCTGGTCAGTTACACTATAATATTCAGCCCTACCAGCATCCTTCAAATAACTGTGTTCCGGCCCCACACCAGGATAATCCAAACCCGCACTAATCGAATGCGGCTCAATCACTTGACCCTCATTATCTTGCAACAAATAACTCATCGCTCCGTGCAGAACACCCACAGTTCCCTTCGTCAAAGTAGCAGCGTGTTTATCAGTATCCACACCTTCTCCCGCCGCTTCAACACCTATCAACCGCACAGTTTCTTCCCCAACAAACTCATGGAAAAGACCCATAGCATTAGAACCACCGCCGACGCAAGCTAATAAAATATCCGGCAAACCGTTCCATTTTTCTAGACACTGACTGCGAGTTTCTTGACCGATAATCGCATGGAAATCGCGCACGATCATCGGGTAAGGATGCGGCCCTGCAACCGAACCAAGAATGTAATGAGTTGTTTCGACATTTGTTACCCAATCGCGAATCGCTTCTGAAGTTGCATCTTTCAGCGTTCCAGTACCAGCCGAAACGCCCCGTACTTCCGCACCCATCAAGCGCATTCTGAATACATTTAAAGCCTGTCTTTCCATGTCATGAACGCCCATGTAGACAACGCATTGTATGCCGAAGCGAGCGCAAACTGTGGCCGTAGCAACACCATGTTGTCCGGCTCCAGTTTCAGCAATTACGCGCTTTTTACCCATGCGTTTTGCGAGCAATGCTTGAGCCAAAGCATTATTGATTTTGTGAGCACCAGTGTGGTTTAAATCTTCGCGTTTGAGGTAAATTTGCGCGCCAGTACCGTCTGGTTTAGCATAATGTTCCGTGAGGCGTTCCGCGAAATATAAAGGGCTGGGGCGGCCGACATAATCTTTGAGTAATTGTTGGAGTTGCTGTTGAAATTCCGGTTCGCTGCGGTATTTGTGGAAAGCAGCTTCGAGTTCAAATAAAGCCGGCATCAGGGTTTCGGGGACATATTTGCCGCCGAATTTGCCGAATCTACCGAGGGAGTCGGGGCGTTGGGCGGTGGTGGTTTCGGTGGTGAGACGCAGGGGTGTGACAGTCATTGGATTTTAGATTTTAGATTTTAGATTTTTAGATTCGCGGGTAAGCTATAGGCGGGCGTGTCGATCGCGCGCTTAGTCGATCGTACCAAATTGCTTGGGGACTTGAGGCGATCGAACAAATTTGATTTTGACATCCTCCCCAACCGTACCGCAGGATGCCTAAACATCACCCGGAAAGGTTCACTTCACAGACTATAGCGATCGTAAATCATTTGTGAACTTCTTCTTACTCCCTCCCCGCGAGTTCGGGGAGGGTTGGGGTGGGGTAAAAAAGCTACAACTCCTGCAAGGATTGCTATAGATGTATTGAAAAAGTCTTTGCCATCAAACAAGTTTTCGGACGTGGCGCCGATCTGATGCCTAATTATTTGTGAAATTCAAGTCTACTGACTTAGGCTTGCCATGCCACCATAATATTCTTAATTGCGTTGAACTTTCGGTCATCATCAACCATGATTACAACATTCTCACTAGCACATATCGAACGGCAATTTGCCGACAATACGACCATATTTCCTACCTTTTTAATTGAATTTTTTATAGGAAATCATGATTTTATCACAGTGATTGCATCAAATTAATCGGGTGCAGCGGCTTGTGCAAGCAAATATGTTTGTAGGGGCGAAGCATGACCGCAGTCAATATGGGATTATAACTAATAACTTATATGCGGTCATGCTTCTTCAGGCTTCAAAAACCAGATGCACCCAATTAATCTCGTCATACTTGTGCGATATGTTACATTTATTGAAGAACGCAACAGCTTGCTCATTCAATCGTAGTAAAATAAAAGCATAGACCTACAATTTTACTCTCTCATCCCGGTCTACTGATAAAACTCAATAACCTCAACCCCCAATCCATGTCCCAAGACGGTGATGGGTAATAAAAAGTTTGTTTATTGTTCGCAGCGCTCCCTATGGGCGATCGTTCCAGCAAATCCCAGGTTAAATTGAGCAACCATTAGTAGATCTCACTTGTTTCACTTATTGTTACCAAACAGGAAATCAAAATCGTGGATATCGACATTCGTTATAAACCTTCCTTTGCCACAATCTTTCTGACTCTCGAACCTGGAGAAAGCATTATTGCTGAATCAGGAGCGATGATAGCAATGGATGCAGCACTCACGATGAAAACAGAATTTAATGGAGGTTTTTTGTCAGGTGTATTGAAAAAGTTTTTTGGTGGTGAATCGCTGTTCGTCAATCGATTTATCAATCCAACACGGCAGTCTCTCCAAGTCGTTCTTTCTCAATCGACAATCGGAGATATTGCCGAAGCTCAAGTCTACGAAAATAACCTGTGCTTTCAACCCGGTGCTTATATTGCCAGTACCCCCGATATCAAATTAGGTGTGCGCTGGGCTGGATTTGCCAGTTGGTTTTCGGGAGAAGGCTTATTTAAATTGCAAGCAAGCGGACAGGGAACAGTATTTTTTGGTGCCTATGGTGGTTTGACTAGCAAGCAAATCAATGGAGACTTCATTGTCGATACAGGGCATTTAGTAGCTTACGAATCGGGAATGAAAATGTCGATAAAAATGGCAGGTGGATTATTAGGTTCGATTACATCCGGGGAAGGGTTTGTAAATAAAGTCACTGGCAAGGGAACGATTTACTTGCAATCGAGAAGTATCGAAGGTTTAGTGCAGTTTTTATCAACTAAAGTTTGAGTTGCGAGCGAATATATCCATTACCTACTACCAAATATGAAAATTGAACTTTTACAACAACCCGACAGCACAATCGCCCGTGTCACTCTAAATGCAGGTGAAGAAATCGTTGCCGAGGCAGGTGCAATGGTGGCAATGAGTGGCAATGTACAAGCAAGTACGACATTACGTCAAGGCAAAGGTGGCGGTATTTTCGGCGGACTCAAACGAATGATTGCCGGAGAGTCGCTCTTTTTAAGTGTATTTCGATCGCCAACACCCGAAAATACATTGTTTTTAGCACCCAAAATGTTGGGCGATATGCTGCACTATCAAATGGGGAAAAGTGGCTTAGTAGTACAAGCAGGTTCTTATTTAGCTAGCACATCGGATGTCAATATTGACTTGGGCTTTCAAGGCTTCAAATCGATGTTTTCTGGAGAAAGTATCTTCTGGCTAGATATGGGGGGTCAAGGAGACGTGTTATTGAGTTCCTTTGGCGCAATTTACGAAGTTCCAGTCAAAGGAGAATACATTGTTGATACAGGTCATATTGTCGCTTTTGAGAAAAGTTTAAAGTTTGAAATTACTAAGCCCCCAGGAAGTAGTTGGGTGAGTGCATTTCTCGGTGGAGAAGGTTTAGTTTGTCGATTCAAAGGTAACGGTCGTCTGTTCTGTCAAACCCACAATACCACAGCATTCGGTCAAGCAGTCGGCACTCGTTTACCTCCCAGGTAAGCTGTGTTGTATCTAGATTGCCTATGATATTAGAGAGGAGAAGGGAAGAAGATTTGACGATTAAGGTGCGTCGCTATCTATAATCTGCAATTTTTATCTAAGATATCGCAGCGATGCACCCTACCAAACTATCAACTGCCAACTACCAACTACCAAATATCAACTTTATATGCCTAAAAACATCTCATATACAATCGAACATTCTCCATCCTATGCCCAACTAAGACTCAAGATTCCTGCCAACCAAACGGTGTTGGTAGAATCTTCGGGAATGGCAGCAATGGATAGTCACATTACCCTGAAATCAAAGGTCAAAGGAGGTTTAATGAAAGGCCTCACGCGAATGTTAGCAGGTGAGTCTTTGTTTATCAGCGAATTTACTTCACCGGAACGTTCTGGAATACTTTACGTTTCCCCTGGAGTTCCCGGCGACATTCAACATTATCACCTCGATGGCAATAGTTTGATGCTGCAATCTTCGGCTTTTGTGGCATCGAGTCCTACTGTAGATCTTGATACTAAGTTTCAGGGATTAAAAGGTTTCTTTAGCGGCGAATCGTTGTTTTTTCTGAAAGCAACTGGACAAGGTGATATCTGGTTTAATTCCTATGGCGCAATTCTGGAAATTCCAGTCAATGGAAGTTATATCGTGGACACCGGTTATATCGTTGCTTTTGAGGATACGCTGAAGTATGATGTTGAAGTCCTGGGCGGACTATCCTGGAAAAATTTGAGAACGGGAATTTTAGGTGGAGAAGGCTTAGTTTGTCGTTTCAGTGGACAGGGGAAACTGTGGATACAGTCTCGCAATCTGTTTCCTTTGATTAATTTCTTAAATCCCTTCCGGCCGACAAAGAACAATTAGTTGATAGGGGGTAGGCACGGGGCACTACCCCTACAAATTTATCTGAATCATTTAAGATTGCTATACTATAGAATAATTAAAAAACATTATGACCGATCGCAATCCACCGACAAGTAATAGGCAACTGCTAGCCCTATTGGGAATTTTTTTGGCTTTAATATGTTTATTGCTTTGGGGAAGCCTCAAACTGGTAGATGGGCTGATTTTATTAATTCCTCCCGAACTCGAACAGCGTTTGGGGGCGTTGGTTATCCCGGCTTACGAACGTCTTGCGGAATCTTCTCCAGCACAAGATACCCTGAATCAACTTCTCGATCGCCTGGAAACTAAATTACCTAAACAAAAAAATACCATCGATCGCAATTATCGCCTAATTTACATTCCCGATGATACTGTCAACGCGCTAGCCTTACCTGGAGACACAATTGTTGTTTATCGGGGTTTAATCAAGCAATTGGAATCGGAAAACGAGTTGATGATGATCTTAGGTCATGAGTTGGGTCATTTCGCCAATCGCGATCATTTGCGGGGAATTGGACGGGGATTGGCGCTACAATTTGTGGTAGCGGTGTTCGTAGGCGATGGAGGTGGGTTGGTGAATCTTGCTACTGCGATCGCTTCCAATTTAAGCAAAGCCCAATTTTCGCGCAGTCAGGAAGCCCAAGCCGATGAATTTGGCTTACAACTCTTGGTTTCCCATTACGGGCACGCAGCGGGCGCAGCAGACTTTTTCCAGCGATTAGGGCGACAATCTCGTTTAGATTTTGCTTTGTTATCGACTCATCCGGCACCTGGCGATCGCAGTTTAACCCTAACACAAACGATCGCCCAACGCCGCTATCCGATTCAAGAGCGATCGCCAGTACCCGCAACACTCAAAAGCAATCCATAATATCAGAGTCTCAACGAGCGATCGCAACCTTACCAGAAAGAATTGGTTGAAAGCCCGCCCGCCTTTGACGGACAAATTACGATCGGGCTATTCATTACTCCATTCATCTTCCTTCTAGCTAGAGGTCGCTCTCGAACGGTTAACTGTCAACTGTTGAAACCAATTCCCTAAAACTAGAAATACCCGTAAAAAAGTTCAGGCATTATAACATATGGCAGCATCCAAACGCAAAAATTCTGACAACAAAACAACTGACGGCAAACGAGTAGTTTACTCTGAGTTTGGCAACTACGAAAACTCGGCTGCTCTCGAACGAGGAACCCCGGAAGTTCCGTCAAATCAACAAACTTTGAAAGTAGAAGCATCCCGAAAAGGACGCGGTGGCAAAACAGTTACAGTCATCAGCGGATTTCAAGAAAAACCCGAAACCTTAGCAAATTTAGCGAAGCAGCTAAAAGCCCAATGCGGCACGGGCGGTACAGTTAAGGATAATGACATTGAAATTCAAGGCGAACACAAGCAAAAGCTCCTCGAACTCCTGACAAAATTGGGTTATAAAGCTAAAATTAGCGGAGGTTAATCTCAATTCTAAGTTCGCAGTCAAAAATTGAGTTACTCAGGGTCGATCGCGCGCATATCAAAGAAACCGGGTTTTTTTGCTGAATCGGCAGGTGGGAACCAGTATTTTCGCAAAAAAAAACCGGTTTCTAGGCCTCTCGTACATAAGTTCTATCCTTTTGATTTAGGATTGTGGAAGAACGGACTGAAGTCCGCACTACAAACAACTTCTTCCTTCTTTAAACTGTCAACTGTCAACTGTCAACTGTCAACTAATTTATGTATACTAGACCCTTAGCCCGTTTGATCGAACAATTGCAGCGCTTACCCGGAGTCGGGCCAAAAACGGCACAGCGGCTGGCTTTGCACATTTTAAAACGACCGGAAGAAGACGTGCAAGCCTTAGCTCAATCTTTGATTGATGCCAAAAAACAAGTCGGTTTCTGCAAAGTATGCTTTCACTTATCCGCTGAACCTGTTTGCGAAATTTGCCGCAACACCAACCGCGACGGTTCTACAATTTGTGTTGTGTCAGAATCCCGCGATGTAATCGCCTTAGAAAAAACGCGGGAATATATCGGTAAATATCATGTTGTCGGTGGCGTTATCTCGCCGATGGATGGAATTGGCCCGGAACAGTTGAACATTCAGCCATTAGTCCGCCGTGTCAGCCAGCAAAATATTAGTGAAGTTATTATTGCGATTAGTCCTAGCGTGGAAGGGGAAACTACTACTCTTTATATCGGTCATTTATTGAAACCTTTTACTAAGGTTACGCGAATAGCTTTTGGTTTACCGATGGGGGGAGATTTGGAATATGCGGATGAGGTAACTTTGGCTCGTGCTTTGGAGGGAAGGAGGGAATTGGATTAGGTGAATTGAAATAGAAGAGAAACGAACCGCGAAGACGCTAAGAACACGTTCGGCGAAGCCGTTCCCGAAGGGTAGGAAGATGGGAGAGAAGAAAGTGCGATTGCTTTATTGAGGTTCGCAATGACAATTTTGTAAAAAAGGTTAAACTGAATAAAGTTACTGAGAGTGAAAAATATGACTCAATTCGATCGCCCTTTAAGCTACCCCACAACCCGCAAAGCCGAGCAAACAGACGATTACCACGGCGTCCAAGTATCCGACCCCTACAGGTGGCTGGAAGACCCGGATTCAGAGGAAACTCAAGCCTGGGTGGAAGCTCAAAACGCAGTCACTTTCGGCTACCTCAGCCAAATTCCGGCGCGGGAAAAAATCAAACAGCGCCTGACTAAACTGTGGGATTACGAGAAATACGGCATACCTTTTAAACAGGGCGATCGCTATTTTTACTACAAGAATGACGGTCTGCAAAATCAATCCGTACTCTACACTTTAACATCTCTCGACGGCGAACCAAAAGTATTAATTGACCCGAACACTCTCTCAGAAGACGGAACCGTTGCTCTCGGCGGCATAGCTCTCAGCGAAGACGGCCAACTTATGGCCTACGGTTTGTCAATTTCTGGCTCGGATTGGCAGGAATGGAAAGTTCGCGATGTGGAAACTGGGGAAGATTTATCAGACCATTTAAAGTGGCTGAAATTCTCAGGTGCAGCCTGGACTCACGACGGTAAAGGTTTTTTTTACAGCCGCTACGATGAACCCAACGAAAAAACCAAACTCGAAGATGTTAACTATTACCAAAAGCTATTCTATCACAAGCTCGGCACTCCGCAATCTGAAGATGTATTAATTTGCGATCGACCTGACCAAAAAGAATGGGGGTTTGGCGGTGGCGTCACCGAAGATGGTCGCTACTTAATTGTAGCAGTTTGGCAGGGAACTGAAACGAAAAACTTGATTTTTTATAAGGATTTAACTGCACCGGAATCCAGTGTTGTGGAACTAATTAATGAATTCGAGGCTGAGTACAGTTTCATCGACAATGATGGCTCGCTTTTCTGGTTTCAAACAGATTTGAATGCTCCTCTGGGCCGCGTAATTGCGATCGACACTAACAACCCTCCTCCCTCATCCCTCGCTGCCGATGACAGTCAAGGGAAATTCACCGAAATCATCCCCGAAGCAGCGGAAACCCTCGGAGGTATTGGCATCCTCAACAATCAATTTGTCGCTTCTTACCTGAAAGACGCCTACACTCAGATTAAAATCTTCAACTTAGATGGCTCTTTTGCGCGAGAAGTAGCCTTGCCGGGAATTGGTTCTGCAGGAGGTTTTGGCGGCAAGCGGCACGACACCGAAACCTTTTATGCTTACACCAGCTTCACGACTCCGAACACAATCTACCGTTACAATATGCTGACGGATGAAAGTAGCGTTTATCGGCAGCCAAAGGTTGATTTTAATCCAGAGGATTACGAGACAAAACAAATATTTTATCCCAGCAAAGACGGTACGCAAGTACCGATGTTTGTCACGCACAAAAAAGGCTTGCAGCTAGATGGCAATAACCCCACTTATCTGTATGGTTATGGTGGTTTTTCTATCTCGCTGACTCCAAGTTTTTCTCTTAGCAGGCTGGTTTGGTTGGAGATGGGCGGAGTTTATGTGACAGCTTGTTTGCGGGGTGGTGGCGAGTACGGCGAATCGTGGCACCAAGCTGGGACAAAGTTGAACAAACAAAATGTGTTTGATGACTTTATCAGCGCTGCGGAATGGTTGATCGAGAATAAGTATACCAAACCTGCTAAATTGGCGATCGCAGGTGGTAGCAACGGCGGCTTATTGGTGGGGGCTTGCATGACTCAGCGGCCAGAATTGTTCGGTGCAGCATTGCCCGCCGTCGGCGTCCTAGATATGTTGCGCTTCCACAAATTTACCATTGGTCATGCTTGGGTTCCTGAATATGGTTCGTCGGAAAATTCCGCAGAATTTCGGGCGATTCACGCCTATTCTCCGCTGCACAATCTGAAAGCGGGAACTGCTTATCCGGCGACAATGATTACAACTGCGGATCATGACGATAGAGTGGTTCCAGCCCACAGTTTCAAGTTTGCTTCGGCTTTGCAAGCAACGCACGCAGGCGAAAAACCGGTGTTAATTCGCATCGAAACAAAAGCGGGACATGGGGGTGGCAAACCTACCGCTAAAGTCATTGAAGAATTGGCAGATGAATGGGCTTTTTTGGTGCGCGAACTCGATATTAACGTTTAACCAGCGCGGGATTGGGTGCGCCTATTCTCTAGGGTGCGCCTATTCCCTAGGCGCGCACCCGCACTCCTCTCTTCAACTGCTGGTGAACACCACTTACCTGATGGTATGATCTGACACATCTTTTGCTGCTAACCTGGTGTTCAATGTGGAAATCGTGCGATCGTTTCATGGCCTGTGGCTGCGGAGATCGATCGCTACAGCATAAATTAGTGTAACTTGTCAACTCCCACTTGTCTTAATTTGCCTGACATTCTGTAACTTTTTGTATGGTTTAGCCTTGGTTCTGAGCTTTTTAGAGATGAAACCCTATTAAGTAAAGTTCGTGGCAATGTCAACTCCCACAAGTAGTAAATCCAAGCTACAATCAAAAAATTTTCTAATTCTCGGAAACGTTTTTTTCAGTGGATTTACGGTCAAGATTTCAGAAAAAATTACACTCCCAACTGTACTGAGAAGCATCCCGTTACCGGAATCACTGCCTTTTTGTCAGCAATACGTAAGTAAGTGCCGATCGCAATCTCAAGGTTCTGGGATAACTTATTTTCAAAAAAAAAATACTTGACTGGCGCAATCAAAACCAGATAATGCTTGCATATCTAAGGGTGTAGTGATTTATTACCTAGGCCAATGCGCGAAGGTGATACAGCATTCTCTATCCAATCCTTCCCTCACATCTTAACTTCAACAAAACACGTAAGTGTTTAATTTATTTCGTAAATATAATTTACAGTAAATTTATATTTCCGTGTATATCGAATGTTCTCAAAGGGGGTAGCTTAAAACTAAGTAACTAAATCAGCGAACTATGAAAACGAGCCCCAATACGTCGAATGTGTCAGCCGTAAAAATACGCAAATCTACTAATATTACCACTACCAACAACTTATTTTTTAAGCCAGCAAACTCTACAGCGTATCTAGAATCGAAAACATATCTAGTCGTTGTTGACTCCCGAGTAGAAAACTACGAGGAATTGATCCGTGGAGTCAAACCCGGAAGCGAAGTATTGGTGCTCGATCCAACCAGAGATGCGATCGCACAAATCACCGAATTTTTGGGGCATTACCACAGCATCAACAGCCTGCACGTAGTTTCTCACGGCCGAGAAGCAGCAGTAGAAATCGGTCGGACAGAACTGAATATTGATAACCTAGAAACCTACAGCAGTCAATTGCAGCAGTGGGGAAAAGCCCTTAACAAACCCGGTAGCATTTTACTTTATGGATGTAACGTAGCTGTCGGCGAATCAGGCATTAAATTCATACAAAAACTCAGCGAATTAACTGGAGCAAATATTGCTGCTTCTAACAACTTAACTGGGAGTGCAGCACTAGGCGGCGACTGGGAATTAGAAATTACCACAGGACAAATCGATGCCGAATTAGTCTTTAAACCAGAAGTCTTAAAAACCTACAATCATGTCCTCGGAACATTAGTTACCGAAAGCTTTCAAAATCCCACAGCATTAGGGCCTTGGATCTACGGAACTAGCGGCGGTGCACTGGAACCGGGATTAACCGCAGGTAGCGGCCCCGGCATCATTCCCAGTTTAGGGCTGGGCGATCCTCCGGGCAGTGGCGCTTTAAGATTAACATCGAATGCGAACAACCAAGCAGCTTTTGTCATCTACAACAACCCAATTTCTTCGACTGACGGCATCAGAGTTGTCTTTGATTTATTTGCCTATGACGGCACCGGTGCCGACGGCATTAGTTTCTTCTTAATTGACGGGGCTGCTACACCAACTCAAGCAGGTGGATTCGGCGGTTCTCTCGGTTATGCTCCCAACAACAGTTCTGGTATACCGGGGATTGTCGGAGGTTATTTAGGTGTTGGATTTGACGAATATGGCAATTTTTCAGATCCGAGTGAAGGGCGTTTAGGTGGCCCGGGATCGATACCTGATGCGGTAGGAATTAGAGGCAGCCAAACCGGAGGATATCAGTTTTTAACTAACAATGTAATTCCCGGCGGGATAGATAATCCTACCGTTACCGATCGCATTCTTGCCAAAAAAAGAGTTCAAATTACTTTACAACCGTCTACTCCCACAATACCCAGCCGTTTTTTCGTTAACATCGACTTAAACGGCGACAACTTATTTAACGGCCCGGGCGAAAGTGCGATCGACATCCCCGATTTGGCTGCTATAAATGGCACAATTCCGCCGACTTTCAAATTTGGTTTTGCTAGTTCGACAGGATCGGCGACAAACATTCACGAAATTCGCAATCTCAGCGTTGAGACTGTGACAGAACCTACAATCTCCGCCGACATTGCCACGGTTAAAACTGGCCCCGCATTTGCCCTACCCAACAGCAGTATTACTTACACCATTACTTCCACCAATAACGGGCCGAGCAGCGCTACCAACGTCCTGATTCAAGATCCCCTGCCTCCGGGCTTAACTTTCAGCAGCGCCGATAACGGTGGTATTTTCAACCCGACAACGCGGAGTGTCAGTTGGCCGGTGATTCCGACTCTGGCTAACGGTGCCAGCGTTACCCGCAGTATTACCGTGACTGCACCTGCCACAATCGGATCGGTAACTAACCTGGCATTTAGCAGCAGCAGCACTTTCGATCCCAACCTGATTAACAACAGCGGTGAAGGGGCAGTATCTAAAGCTACAACTGCGATCGTAGCGGCTACAGCCGACATCATCACCTCAAAAACAGGCCCGACAACAGCCGTGGCTGGATCGACAGTCACCTATACAATTACCTCACAAAACAGCGGGCCGAGCAGCGCTACCAACGTCACGGTAACAGATGCTTTGCCGGCAGGTTTAACCGGAGTGACAGCCTCCGACGGAGGCAGTTACAATCCTGCCACAGGTGTTGTCACTTTTCCGGCGATCGCAACTTTGGGCATCGGTGCCGCTAACGCCGTCAGCCGCACAGTCAGCTTCAGTACCCCAAATACCGGCACTGTCATCGACATTGCCAGGAGTACAGCCGAAACTCCCGATCCCAATAGTGCCAACAACAACGGCACGGCTGCGATCGCTCAAGTCAGCACCACGATAACAAGCAGCGCCGACGTAGTTACCACCAAAACTGGCCCGGCATCTGTCACGCCCGGAGCCACTGCCACTTATACCATCACCGCCCAAAATGCCGGCCCTTCGTCTGCCGCCAACGTTTCCATCACCGATACCCTGCCTGTGGGCTTAACCGGAGTGACAGCCTCCAACGGTGGCACTTACAACCCTGCCACAGGTATTGTCACCTGGACGGCGATCGCAAGTTTGGCAAGCGGGGCAGCCAACGCCGTCACCCGCACAGTCAGCTTTCCAGCGCCCGCGGGCGGCACAGTCGCCAACACCGCCAGAAGCACCTCCGACACCCCCGATCCCAATACTGCCAACAACAACGGCACGGCTGCAAACGCGCAAGTCACCACCACCATCACTGCCAGCGCCGACGTAGTTACCACCAAAGCAGGCCCGGCATCGATCGCGCCGGGAGCCACTGCCACTTATACCATCACCGCCCAAAACGCCGGCCCTTCCAGCGCCACCAACGTCGTCATCACCGATACTCTGCCTCTGGGGTTAACGGGAGTGACAGCTTCCAACGGTGGCAGTTACAACCCTGCCACAGGTGTTGTCACTTTCCCGGCGATCGCAAGTTTGGCAAGCGGGGCAGCCAACGCCATCACCCGCACTGTCAGCGTTGTTGCTCCTGCCAGCGGTAGCGTTGTCAACACTGCCAGAAGCACTGCCGCCACCGCCGACCCCAACAGTGACAACAACAACGGTACGGCTGCGAACGCTCAAGTGACAACTGCGATCGTTCCCGCGAACCAACCTCCGGTAGCCAATAACGCCAACAGCGCGATCGCACCCAGCAGCACCGTTTTACTGACCGGATTGGGAGGCACAGATCCCGACGGGACGATCGCCTCCTTCACCATCAACACCCTACCGCCAGCAGCCCAAGGAACCCTGTTTCTGGGCAATCCCGCGTCTGGGGGAATTGCCGTCACAGCGGGTCAAACTCTCACACCCACTCAAATCAATCAATTATTTTTCCAAGCGACCAACTCCTTTGCCGGAGCGAACTTCACCTACAGCGCTACCGACAATCTCGGCCTCACCAGTCCCGGCACCGCTACCGTCTCTGCGGTACTGCCGACACCCAACAAACCTCCTGTAGCCAACAACGCCAACATCAGCCTACCTCCGAACAGCACAGCCAACATTGTCGGACTCGGAGCAACCGACCCCGACGGAACGATCGCCTCCTACACAATCAACACCCTGCCGACAGTCGCTCAAGGGGTGCTATTTTTAGGCAATCCCGCCTCTGGGGGAATTGCCGTCACCGCAGGTCAAATTCTCACGCCCGCTCAAATCAATCAATTATTTTTCCAATCTACAGGCACTTTTACCGCAGCCAACTTCAGCTACAGCGCCACCGACAATCAAGGCGCTACCACCCCCGCCAGCGCTAGCGTTGCCGCCGCCATTCCAGTACCATCGCCAACACCCGCACCGGTCAACAAACCTCCGATTGCCAATCCTGTCAACAGCAGCCAGCAGCCCAGCAGCACCGCTTTATTGACCGGATTGGGTGGCACGGACTCCGACGGGACGATCGCCTCTTTTACGATTAACACCGTGCCACCTGTCTCTCAAGGGCAGCTATTTTTAGGCAATCCCGCCAACGGTGGCGTAGCGGTGACACCAGGCCAAGTTCTGACTCCGGCACAGATTCAGCAACTATTTTTCCAAGCCACAGGAAGTTTTACGGGAACCAACTTCAGCTATACCGCCACTGACAACGGCGGTGCCACCAATGCCGCTACCGCAAGTGTAGCGGCTATCCCCCTGCCCTTGCCGACACCGACTCCTGCACCAGTGCCGACACCGACTCCTGCACCAGTGCCGACACCGACTCCTGCACCAGTGCCGACACCGACTCCTGCACCAGTGCCAACACCGACTCCTGCACCAGTGCCACCTCCCAACCAGCCGCCAGTTGCCACAAATGTCAACTTCACTGTTCCCCCCAACACCAGCCCGCGAGTTCCGGGATTGGGAGGAACTGACTCTGACGGGACGATCGTCTCTTTCACTATCAACAGCCTGCCCCCAGCAGACCAAGGACAGGTATTTTTAGGAGATCCGGCCAACGGAGGCGTTCGACTCACACCCGGTCAAGTTCTGACTCCGGCACAGATTCAACAAATATTTTTCCAAACCACGGGCAGCTTTACAGGAGCCAATTTCACCTACAGCGCCACCGACAATCAAGGCGCCACCAGTCCCGCCAATGCTACAGTTACCGCTTTGGTTCCGGTGCCGAACCAACCGCCAGTTGCCACAAATGTCAACTTCAGCACCCCGCCCAACAGTAGCAGGTTAGTCACGGGATTGGGCGGAACCGACCCCGACGGCTCGATCGCCTCTTTCACCATCAACACTTTGCCACCGGCAAACCAAGGAGTTCTATTTTTAGGAGATCCCGCCTCTGGAGGCGTTCGCGTCACACCCGGCCAAGTTCTGACTCCCGCACAGCTTCAGCAAATATTTTTGCAAACGACTGCCAACTTTACAGGAGCGAATTTCAACTACAGCGCTACGGACGATCGCGGTGCTACCAGTCCCGCTAATGCTACAGTTGCTGCCATAGCTCCAGCTCCGGCACCGACTCCAACTCCAACTCCGACTCCGGCGCCAATTGTTCTCAACCAACCTCCAGTTGGCATAAATGTCAACTTCAACATCCCGCCCAACAACAGCGTGCGGGTTCCAGGATTGGGAGGAATTGACCCCGACGGGACGATCGCCTCTTTCACAATCAACACTTTGCCACCGGCCAACCAAGGAACACTGTTTTTAGGAGATCCTGCTAACGGTGGCATAGCGATCGCACCCGGTGAAATTCTCACTCCCGAACAGATTCAGCAACTATTTTTCCAAACGACGGGCGACTTTACGGGAGCCAATTTCACCTACAGCGCCACCGACAACCGCGGCCTGATTAGTCCCGGCACCGCTACTGTTGCTGCGATTCGCCCGACGACCAACTTACCGCCATTGGTGAACAATGCTAACTTCAGCATTGCTCCGGGCCGCAGCGCCCAGGTTCCGGGATTGGGAGGCAGCGACCCCGACGGGTCGATCGCCTCTTACACCATTAACACCCTGCCCCCAGCCAACCAAGGAGTTCTATTTTTAGGAGATCCAGCCAACGGCGGCGTTCGCGTCACACCCGGCCAAGTTCTAACTCCGGCACAAATTGAGCAATTATTTTTCCAAACCACAGGAAGTTTTACGGGAGCCACTTTCAGCTACAGCGCTACAGACGATCGCGGCGGTATCAGTCCCGCTACCGCTACTGTGGCCGCGATCTTGGGGCAAGTGGTGCCAACACCAACCCCAATATCAAATCCGATCGCCGAACCAGATACCGACTGTCTGTGCGAACCCATCGCAGACAAACCAGGAATTAACTTTGCACCGCCGCCACCAGCACCCGGAGTTCGATTTGTCCGGCCAACTTCGCAACTGGGAGAGGGACAAACCACCAAAGGTACAGACGGCAATGACTCGATCGCAGACAACAAAGGCAACCAAAAAATCATCGGCTTGCGAGGCAACGATACGATTTTGGGCAAAGACGGCGCCGACGAAATTTACGGCAATGAAGGCAATGACAGGATTTTTGCAGACACTGACACGGATATTGCTTACGGCGGCGAGGGCAACGATATCGTCCGTGCCGGCAAGCAGAACGACTGGATTGCAGGCGACATAGGCTCTGACACCCTGTTTGGAGATGAAGGCGGCGATACGATTTTGGGAGATAACGGCAGCGATAACTCTAGCAGCGCTGCGGACAATGGCGATTTGATCTTCGGAGGTAACGGCGCAGACATCATTAACGGCAACGAGGGCGACGATACCATCTATGCCGGTAAAGGTAACGATCTTGCCCTTGGAGGCAAAGAAAATGACCTGATGGGGGGTCAAATCGGCAATGACACCTTGATTGGCGGCACCGGCAATGACACCTTGTTTGGCGGTTTCATCGGCAACACAGACTTCGATTCCCAGGGACGCGACTTGCTCTATGGAAGCGACGGCGACGACTTCCTCAGCGGCCAAGAAGCCAACGATACGCTCGTTGCAGGCAAAGGTAACGATCGCGCTTACGGAGGTAAAGGCAATGACCTGATCTACGGTCAATTAGGCTCTGATACCCTCTACGGCGGTGCAGGCAACGATACTCTGCTAGGCGACAAAGGCGGTTCCAACTCAGTTAACGGTGATAGCGAAGGAGATTTAATCTTTGGCGACAGCGGCAACGACATCATCGGAGGCGGTAACGGCAATGACACCGTGCAAGCAGGCAAAGGCAATGATTGCGTTTGGGGCGGCAAAGAGAATGACTTGATTTGGGGCGAATTAGGCTCCGATACCCTTGTCGGCGACAGCGGCGATGACACGATATACGGTGGCGCTCGCAGTCGATCTCGAGATGTCAACGGCCGGGACTTGCTTTTTGGCAACATCGGTGCTGACGTACTCTTCGGCGATGAAGCTGACGATACCATCAGTGGCGGTGAAGGCGATGACAGCATTTACGGCGGTAAAGATAACGATCTCATTCACGGAGATCTTGGCAACGACAAGATTTACGGCGGTGACGGGGGCGATGAGCTCTGCGGTGGCGAGGGCAACGATACCATTTATGGCGATCGCTCCGATAACCGGGCTGTCTCGGTGGGCGCAAACGACCAGCAAGACTGCATCAATGGCGACGCTGGCGACGATTTGCTCTACGGCAATGAAGGGGAAGATACCCTGAATGGAGATGCTGGCAGCGATACCCTAATTGGCGGTAAGGATAACGACTTGCTCAATGGAGGTGATGGCGATGACTGGCTGTTTGGTGGCTTGGGCGACGATACTTTAATCGGAGGCATTGGGAGCGATCGATTTGTCTTGGGTGCTGACAGTGGTACTGATACTGCGATCGGTTTTGAGACCGGTGTCGATAAGTTTATTTTGATTGGCCTGAGTTTTCAGGAGTTGCAATTGAGCACCACTCCCGAAGGTACGTTGCTGCGAGTTGCAGGAAGCGATCGGGTTTTAGCGAATCTGGTAGGGATTAATGGGGCGATCGGCTCCTCGGATTTCCTATCATCAATTATCTTGCCTTCTTAGGGTTATAATTCAATACGGTTTACTAAAAATCTGACTTGCCCAAAATGGCTATATTGCCAGAAAATCGTCAGACGAAATTCATCAAAAGCATTAAGTAAACCGTATTGAAATACAATCCACTCCATCAAGAGAAGAGTCTTGAACCACAGAGGGCGCTTTTGGCGCAGAGGGCGCAGAGGCAAGAGTATTGCGAGGGTTTTGGAAAAAAAACTTTTATCCCTCCCCTCTCTGTGTTCTCTGTGTTCTCTGCGGTAAAATATTCTTAATATCTACTTCACCTCTTTATAATCAAAAAATCGTCAGATGAAATTCATCAAAAGCGTTAAGTAAACCGTATTGGGTTATAATTGGTCGCGAAATTACCCTATTCTCATAAGAAAACGCCACAGCAACTTACAATTTCTGTGGCGTTCCGATAATTTTTAATAATCTAAAACTCGACTGTAGCAAGGTTTGTAGTAAGGACTTTAGTCCTTCTTGAATGTGGGCTAAAGTCCTCAATACAAACCAAATTCGATCTGATATAACTCAGAAGTTTACTTGCACATGATCAAGTTTCCAGCCGAGATGAATCCGGGAACTGGGGCTGAAATCTCAACCCAATTGCGGTTTTCTCCATTCTTATCTTTGACTAACTGGAAATTCGGCACAAGCGTTACTTGACCGTTAGCAGGTACGCCGCCTTTAACTGTGGCAGTCTTTGAAGGCTCCGCACGAATAGCTAAACCTTTCGGTGCTACCCGAGGTTCTACTTGGCGGCAGAGGCTGACGGGGCCCGTTGCAGGTGCTGGTGTTGCTGCTGGCGCTGGTGTTGCTGCTGGCGCTGGTGCAGGTGCTGGCGCTGGCGCAGGTGCAGGTGCTGGCGCAGGTGCTGGTGCTGGTGCTGGTGCTGGTGCTGGCGCAGGTGCTGGTGCTGGTGCTGGACTTGGTGCTGGTGCCGGTGCTGGTGCTGGACTTGGTGCCGGTGCCGGTGCTGGTGCTGGTGCTGGTGCTGGTGCCGGTGCTGATGCCGGTGCTTGACTAACTGTGCACGAAGCTAAATTAGCCTCATTGTTCGGGTATCCGGTAGCTATATACCCTTTTACGGGAGCGGTAATTTGAATCCAGAGGCGGCCGTCGGAGGCTTTAACAGAAGTAGCACCTTGGAACAGCGTTACCTGAGTATTCATGGCTACACCGCCAACTCTCGCGGATTTGGGATCTGGGTTCTGGCGAACTGTCAAACCTTCTTTGGGAGTTACTTTGCGGCAAAGCGTGTCAGCTTGGGCGATTTGAAAGGTGGCGCTGTCTTCAAAGGAAATTTTTTCAGCATCCTGACTGGTAGTGGATGCTGGTGAGGTGGCAACACCGATCGCCTGAGCCTGCACACTTCCGGCTACAATGGCGATCGCGAGCAATGCAGCGGGTTTGTTCCAGCAATTCAAGTTTTTCATCCGTTCAACTCCTCAATCTAATCAAAACCATTATCTTTATTGCTGGTCAATATAGCAAAAAAAGCGATTTGTCTTCCATGAAAATGCTGTACATAACAGAATACTGCCTGCAAGTCAATTTTTATTTGTATAAATTAATGCAGCCTAAGATTTAAGCGAGGAAAAATTAAGCTGCTTTCAACAGTTGACAGTAGACAAGTAACAGTAGACAGTTTGAGAGCGAACTCTACCCTTCCCATCCTCCCGATGAAGCAAGAAGCAAGTGTCTAGACTTGTCTAGTATTTGCATCGCAGAAGGTGAAGGAAGCGAAGGAAACAGCCAAGAGAAATACTGCTAAAGTCGATCGAGCAGGTTTGTAGTGAGGACTTTAGTCCTTCTTTTCCCAGGTTTGTAGTGAGGACTTTAGTCCTTCTTTTCAGGTTTGTAGTGAGGACTTTAGTCCTTCTTTTCCCAGGTTTGTAGTGAGGACTTTAGTCCTTCTTTTCCCAGGTTTGTAGTGAGGACTTTAGTCCTTCTTTTCCCAGGTTTGTAGTGAGGACTTTAGTCCTTCTTTTCCCAGGTTTGTAGTGAGGACTTTA
>NZ_JAHRFA010000061.1:0-31682 GCF_020883045.1 Microcoleus sp. CAWBG58
TCGACAAAGAAAACAAAACCCTCTCTATTTCCGATAACGGCATCGGCATGACCGCCGATGAGGTAAAAAAATACATCAACCAAGTCGCTTTCTCCAGCGCTGAAGAATTTATTCAAAAATACCAAGGCAGCGGCGACGATGCAATTATCGGTCACTTCGGTCTCGGTTTCTACTCATCTTTCATGGTGGCAAAGCAAGTAGATATTGAAACCCTTTCTTACAAAGAAGATTCCCAGGCAATACACTGGTCTTGCGACGGTTCCCCCGCTTTTGAACTGTCAGAATCTGCTCGCACCGAACGCGGTACTACAATTACTCTTACCCTACAAGATGAAGAACTGGAATATGTAGAATCCAGTCGCATCAAGCAGTTAATTAAAACCTACTGCGATTTCATGCCAGTTCCCATCAACTTTGAGGGAGAGCAACTCAACAAGCACAAGGCAATTTGGCGGGAATCAGCCAGCAATTTGCAAAAAGAAGATTACTTAGAACTGTACCGCTATCTTTACCCGTTTCAGGATGAGCCGCTGCTGTGGGTTCACCTGAATACAGATTATCCTTTCATTGTCAACGGAATTCTGTTCTTTCCCAAACTACGGCCGGATGTTGATGTTACCCAAGGCAATATTAAGCTCTTCTGCAACCAGGTTTTTGTCAGCGATCACTGCGAAGAAATCATCCCTAAATTCTTGATGCCGCTGCGGGGAGTCATTGACAGTACCGATATTCCGCTGAACGTTTCTCGCAGTTCTTTGCAAAGCAATCGCACTGTGCGGAGAATCGCTGATTATATTGCCAAAAAAGTGGGCGATCGCCTAAAAGAACTTTACCGCGACGATCGCGATGAATACATCCGCTGCTGGCAAGATATCGGCACTTTTGTCAAGTTTGGTTCTCTCAACGATGACAAGTTCAAAAAACAAGTCGAAGATATTTTAATCTACCGCAGCACCTACCAACCAACCGCAGAAAAACCGGAAACTGCAACGCCAGAAGTACAGGTGCAAACTGAGGACGGAGATTTGTGGCAAGATGTCACTCCCAAATCGGACGGTTCTACTTCGACGCAACCTTACACGACTCTGAAAGAGTATTTGGAACGCAATCAAAAACGCCACGAAAATCGCGTCTTTTACTGCACTGAACCTGCGTCACAAGCAACTTATGTTGCCCTGCACAAAAGTCAAGGTTTAGAAGTGCTGTTTATGGATTCTTTCATTGACACGCACTTTATCAGTTTCTTGGAACGCGAATACTCAGATGTTAAATTCTCGCGGGTGGATTCCGACATCGACGACACGCTAATTGACAAAGAAAAAGAAGCCGAAATTGTCGATCCGGCGACTAATAAAACTCGCAGCGAACAAGTTAAAGAACTGTTCCAAAATGCTCTCAACAAGCCGAAAGTGAACATCCGCACTGAAGCTTTGAAGTCTGACTCTGCTGAGGCGGCGCCACCTGCGATCGTCCTGTTACCAGAAGCTTTGCGCCGGATGCGCGATATGACGGCGCTTTTGCAGCAGCAAGCAGCGCAATTCCCCGATGAACACGTTTTGCTGGTGAATACGTCTCACCCGCTGATTCAAAATCTGGCTAATTTGAGTCAGGGTGCGATTATTCAAGGCGGCGGCGAGTCTCCCTCGGCGCAGTTGGCCAGCATGATTTGTCACCACGTTTATGACTTGGCTTTGATGGCCCAGAAGGGTTTCGATGCTGAAGGGATGCAGGAGTTTGTCGAGCGATCGAACCATGTCTTGACAAAATTGACTGAACGTGCAATGTAATTAATCCCCCCAACCCCCCTTGCTAAGGGGGCGGTTTGATACTCGTCAAACAAACTAGGTACGTTGTTGGGATGCGAGCCCTCTTTGCTTATATGTGTAAAGAGGGCTCGCATCCCAACAACGTACCTTGGCAAAAGTTGATTTCCCTTGCTGAGAGAGCGATTGGAGGTTTTCTTGTCCCCCCTTAACAAGGGGGGCTAGGGGGGTAGTCCGCAGTTGCTCTATAATGAAAGGCTGCATCAAAAACAAGTAGTCTGGAGGGCAATATGTCACGGAAATGTCAGCTAACGGGCAAGAAGGCGAACAACGGTTTTGCGGTATCTCACTCGCACCACCGCACTCACAAGTTGCAAGGCGCTAATTTGCAGTGGAAGCGGATTTGGTGGCCGCAGGAGAAGCGTTGGGTCAAGTTACACCTTTCTACGAAGGCGATTAAAACCTTGGAGCACAAGGGTTTGGAAATTATGGCTAAGGAAGCTGGAATTAATCTTTACAAGCTTTAAATAATCTTGTTAGTTGAGCAAAGGGCGATCGCGTATATTAAAAGTGCGATCGCCTTTACTTTTACAAACAAACGTTCGTAGTGAGAAATGCGAGTCCTTCTTCCTAAGTCAGAAAAGAAAGGACTGAAGTCCGAACGATCAAACCCGTTCGTAGTGAGGAATGCGAGTCCTTCTTCCTGAATTGCAAAATAAAGCACTGAACTCCTCACTACAAATGTGAAAATAAAGGACTGAAGTCCGAACGATAAAACCTGACTGAACTCCTCACTACAAACTTGAAAAGAAAGGACTGAAGTCCGAACGATCAAACCTTGATTAAACCAATTTTCTGCATTGCAGTAAATAAGTAGTCATCATCCCTTTACCTTTAACTTCGATCTCACCGCGATTTTCAAAAAAATACTTTTCTCGCAATTTATGATAAGTTGTAGATGTAACCTGAATGCACCCAGGCGAACCGTGAGACTCCATGCGGGAAGCGGTGTTAACTGTGTCTCCCCACAAATCGTAAATAAATTTTTTAATACCGATGACTCCAGCGACAACCGGGCCGGTATTGATCCCGATTCTGATACTAAAATCTTGATTGTGGGTATTGCTGAATTCAATAATTGCCTGCTGCATATCCAGGGCCATTTCTGCGATCGCCTCTGCGTGATCGGGGCGAGTAATTGGCAGCCCTCCCACTACCATGTAAGCATCGCCAATCGTCTTAATTTTTTCCAAACCGTGCCTTTCTGCTAAGTTGTCAAAAGTCGAAAAAATATCATTCAGCAACGCAACTAATTCTGTTGGAGAAACTCGCGCACTCAATTGAGTAAAACCTACGATGTCCGCAAATAATACAGTAACATCAGCAAAAGTATCTGCGATCGTGCTATCTCCCCGCTTCAACCGATTTGCTATTTCTTCCGGCAAAATATTCAACAACAACCGTTCTGACTGTGCCTGTTGAACTCGCAGTGCATTTAAAGTTTCATTGAGAGCATTAGTTCGTTCTTCAACTCTAGATTCTAACTCTTCATTCAGCTTGCAAAGCGCAATTTCAGCCCGCCTGCGGTCTGTGATATCCGTACCGATTGCCAGCAGCCCCGCGAACTTTCCGGCCGCATCAAACAGCGGTTTATTTGCCCAGGATACGCAAACGCGAGATCCACTGCGCCGCATACTTTCATTTTCATTTGTTGTATACTGTTCCGGGTTATTTAAAATATTGCTCAATAACACCGCCAGGTCGTTTCCCGCTGTATCTGTCTGGGGTATAATTGTGCCAACTGCGTGTTTTCCCAGTATTTCTTCTTCTCTGTAACCAAAAAAATTCTGTGCAAACTCGTTAAAAAAAGTAATATTACCTTCTGTATCTAGTTTTAAAATAATGCTGTTAGCATTTTCGACCAATTCCCGATACTTAACTTCGCTTTGCCGCAGCAAGTCCTCTGCTGATGCGCGTTCTGCTACTGTGGCAGCTAACAGCAGCGAAGTAATTACAATTACGCTCATGAAAGCCTGCAAAAATAAGATTGCTTGATTAATATTTATGGCTTTGGCAATAAACGGGCCACCTCCCTGAGAACCTCCCCAAATGGCAATACTGGATACAATAAAATATGCTAAAACAGCCCCGCGCTGACCGAATTGAATGGTTGCCCAAATCACCAACGGAAATGGCAAGTATTCTAGGGGATAGCCGGATAGATTGCTATTAGTTTTTGATGTATATACTAGCCAACTTACTATTATTAATAGTAGCAAACATATGGCGCACAAAATTATATTTACAAGTGTTTTAATCTTAATTATTTGTTGATTGCGTGTCGCTATTTTTTGGTAAAAAATTAGCAGCATCGGAGTAAAAATCAAAACTCCTAAGGTGTCTCCAAGATACCAATTCCACCGAATTTCCCAATATTCTCTCCAGTCAATAAGACCAGTCAAACACAGCCGCAGCGTGCCGAGAGTGCAGTTGATTTGAGTGGCAACTACAGCACCGCAAAAGATTAAATTGACTACATCAATTAGTCGAGCCAGTGAGGGGCGAAACTTGAACTGTTGCAGCAAAGTAAATGCACATAAAGCTTGCAAACAACCGCAAAAAGCACTAATTGTTGCATTTATTAAGGATATTTTGAGGTTGAGAGTCTCGTAAAAAAATACGCCTAAAGCTATTCCCGGCCAAAGGCGCCGACCAAATAATAAAACTGCTGCTTGGGCAATTCCTGCGGGCGGCCAGACGCAGGTAGCTAATTTATTCACGCCGGGGATTGAAGATGCTATTTTAGCTCCTAAAGCGTAAGCAAAGGCAATGACAGCTATTTTTCCTAAATATTGCCAATTTATAGATTGAATAAATCGCATAAATTGATTTTTGTTTTGGTTCATAGTGACTTTTATATTTTTAACTAACTATACCAACCGTCAAAACTATTAGAAGATTTTTAATTATTTAAATAGAATTGTTGGCTTTGTTTGTACGAGCTAAGCACAGGTGCGTTGCTACTCAAAAAGTTGATTCAAATTGAGTTTTTTTTTCACTAGCGACACACCCTACAACTACTATTGCTTATTCCTTTTTGCCTGTTTCATCTTCCTTATTTTATAACTTGATTCCTGTGATAAAATAAGTGTTCATCTCGCCTTTGCCTTTGACTTCAATGGTGCCGCGACTTTCTAATAAATACTTGTCCTGCAATCGCTCGTAAGTTGCAGATGTAACTTGAATTTGACCGGGTAAGCCGTGAGATTCCATACGGGAAGCGGTGTTAACTGTGTCTCCCCACAAATCGTAGATAAATTTTTTGATGCCGATGACTCCGGCGACAACCGGGCCGCTGTTGATGCCGATTCTGATGCTGAAATCTTGATTGTTGGTATTGCTGAAGTCAATAATCGCCTGCTGCATATCCAGGGCCATTTGGGCGATCGCCTCTGCGTGATCGCTGCGGGGCATCGGCAGCCCTCCTACTACCATGTAAGCGTCACCAATCGTTTTAATTTTTTCCAATCCGTGCTTTTGGGCTAGGCGATCGAATGTCGAAAAAATGTCGTTAAGCAAGGAAACTAATTCCGGCGGAGAAATTTGGGAACTAATTTGGGTAAAACCGACTATATCTGCAAACAATACTGTGACTTCGGCAAAAGTATCGGCGATGATGCTTTGGTCTTGTTTGAGTCTTTCGGCGATCGGTTTCGGTAAAATGTTCAGCAGGAGACGATCAGATTTTTCTTGTTCTAAACGCAAAGCTGCCTCAGCTTCTTTGCGAGTTGTGATATCTTGAACAGTACCTTCGTAATAAAGTAAATTGCCATGTCTATCAGAGACAGTATAAGCATTTTCGGCAATCCAAATTATACTGCCGTCTTGACGGTAAACCTGAGATTCAAAATCCGATACTTTGCCGTTTTTTCGCATTAATTCGATGATTTCGGCGCGGCGTTCTGGGTCTACATATAGCTGGCGGTTGATATCAGTTAACTTTTCCAGCATTTCCTCACAGGAACTGTAACCATAAATGCGAATTAAAGCTGGGTTGACGCTAAGATATTCTCCATCTGGAGTAGTTTGAAAGATGCCAACGATCGCATTTTCAAATATGCTGCGGTATTTTGCCTCAGCTTGCCGCAGTGCTGCTTCAGCGCGCTGGCGTTCTCGCGCTTCCATTGCAAAAGTTACAGAATCTGTTAGAGAAACAGCGAAACTTTGTTCTTCGATAGTCCAATAACGGGGCATTCCTACGTGTTCCAAACAGAGAACTCCTGCTGTTTCTGGGCCTATTTGAATCGGCGTATCTAGCATGGAAGTGATGCCGAACGGAATTAGGTAAGATTCTACAAATTCTCGAGTTCTAAAATCTTTTTGCGCGTCAAAGGCAGCAATTGCGCGCTCTTCTCGGAGTGCTTGAAAATAGACAGGATAGTCTGCTGCTGATAATTCTAAACCGTCTGAGTGCTGGTTGAGAGCGCGATCGAACAAATCCAGGCACTCCATCTTGGATTTAGGGCGATCGTACAACCAGATACTCGATCGCGCAACTTCCAGAGTACGGCTAGCAGTTTCAGTGATTTCTTGAAGCGCTTTGGTTAAGTCGCCTTGATTCAGCGCTTTATTTTTGGCTAAATCAATTAATGCCGATTTCTGTTTCTGTAGCTGAAGTTCGCTTTGTTTCAGGGCATTTGTCCGCTCTGCAACTCGGATTTCCAGCTTTTCGTTCAGTTTTTGGAGCTCTATTTCAGCTTTTCGGCGATCGGTGATATCTGTCCCGATGCAGAGAATGCCCAAAAGTTCTCCTGCTGCATCAACCAGCGGCTTATTTGCCCAAGACACCCAAACGCGAGATCCGTTACGCCGGATATTTTCATTTTCATAGCTAGTAAAGCGATCGGGATTTTGTAAAATCTGATTGTAAACCAACTCTAAGTTATTCCCTTCGATGTTGCTCATGGGAATGATTGTTCCCACAGCACTTTTCCCCAGGATTTCTTCCTGATTGTAGCCAAAGAATATTTCTGCAAACTCATTAAAAAAAGTAATCGTGCCGTCGGGAGCTAGTTTGACAATAATACTGTTAGCATTTTCCACCAATTCTCGATATTTAATTTCGCTTACTCGCAGAGATTTTTCTGCCTCCGCGCGTTCGGCTACCGTCGCGGCTAATAACAACGAAGTAATCGTAACTACCGCCATAAAAGCTTGTAAAAATAAGATAGCCTGACTGATATTTTCGGCTTTAGCTATAAATGGCCCAGCTCCGTGAGAACTGCCAAAAATTGCGATACTTGACACAATAAACGATCCTAAGACAGCGGCCCGCTGACCGAATTGGAGCGACGCCCAAATTATCAAAGGAAACGGCAAATATTCCAGGGGATAGCGAGAAATAGAAACTTCATTTTTTGACTCAAAGACAAGCCAGCTTGCCCCAATTAATAATATTAACCATACTCCCCGCCAAATTAAATAATTTTTAGGGAGTTCGGTTTGTCTTTTTAAGCGATCGGCGGTTGCCTTAGGACGCAAAAATATTAAAATCAAAGGAGTTAAAATTAAAACTCCCATTGCATCTCCCAGCCACCAATTCCACCGGAGCGACCAGTATTCTGCCCAATCTACTTGGCCAGCTAAATATATGGAAAACGCGCCAATAGTGCAACTAATCTGAGTAGAAACTAAACCGCCCAATAAAATTAAATTAACTACATCTTTCAAACGTTCTAGAGACGGACGAAACCCCAGCCAGCGCAGCACAGTGGCTGCAAAAACAGCTTGCAAAACTGCTCCTACGTTGCCTCCCACCCAAATTGCAAATATCTGTTCGCTTGGGTTAACTAAATTGAGAAAAAATATACCCAAAACAATCGCAGGCCAGGCTTTTGGGCCAAACAATAAAAGTCCGGCTTGTGCAATTCCTGCGGGCGGCCACACCGAGGAAGCAAAGGGATTGACACCTTGAATTGCAAATGCTAGCCTCGCCCCCACGGCGTAAGCGATCGCCACGAGAGTTACTTGGGTTAAGTAGCGCCCTATTCGGGATTGAGGGAATCGAAGAAACTGATTTAGGTTCAGATTCATGTCGAGTTTTAAGTTTTATATAAGTTTATGTAGGGTGCGCCACAAGCACCTTGCTAGCCTCAATGTAGGTGCAGCAAGCACCTTATACCAATTTTTTGTGAGGCTACTCCCGAATCCGATCCCCCCTAACCCCCCTTAATTAAGGGGGGGACAAGATTCCGGTCAAAGTCCCCCCTCCCACCAGGGGAATTTAGGGGATCGAGATATATGCAACTTCACATTAAATTGGTATTACCGTTACAAAAACTTATTTGATGGCAGCATCAATCCACTGTTTTAAAGTAGAACTGACTTCCTCAATCAGAATTTCCTGGGCTTTGTGAGTTGCTCTTTCCACAACTTCAACTTTCCCTAATTTCACCGAACGACCCGGAACAATGCGATAGGGAATGCCGATTAAATCTGCATCTTTGAATTTAACTCCTGCTCGTTCGTCGCGGTCATCTAGTAAGGTTTCAATTCCGGATTGGTTGAGTTCATTGTAGAGTTTTTCGGCGACTTCTACTTGTTGGGCGTCGGAAATATTGGGGATGCTAATGATGGCGTGATACGGCGCGATCGCCACTGGCCAGATTATTCCGTCTTTGTCGTAGGATTGTTCTACCGCAGATTGAGCCAGCCGCGACACGCCGACGCCGTAGCAGCCCATGATAAACGGCATTTCTTCGCCTTGTTCGCTGGTGTAGGTGGCCCCCATGGCTTGCGAGTATTTGGTGCCTAATTGGAAGATGTGGCCGACTTCGATGCCTCTGGCGGTTTGCAAAGTTTGTTCGGGATTGTGCACCGCCCGATCGCCCTTTTTGGCAGTTCTAACGCCCACAACCATTGCTGGTAGCGTAAATTCTTTACCCCAATTGGCGCCGACCACGTGGTATCCTGACTCGTTAGAACCAGTGACAAAGTTTGTTAAATCGACAGCAGTGCGATCGACCAAACGCAAAAACTTAGGAGATACCCCCCCTTGCCCCCCCTTGGTAAGGGGGGGATTTGAGTCTTGTTGCCCCCCCTTACCAAGGGGGGGTTGGGGGGGGTTCCCAGCAATATAATCATCAGCAATATCCGGAGCGATATAACCCAGAGGCAAAGATTTAGCCGCCCATTTTCTTTGAGCTTCCGCATCAGGAACCGTCAAAAATAGGATTGTTTTAGCTTGATAATTTCCCGCCAACTTTGTCAATTCATTCAGCAACTTTACCTGATTCACATCTTGGTCGCCGCGAATGCTTACCAACACCAAGACAGTCATACCATTATCATAAACAGCCTGATAAAGCACATTTTTGACAACTTGCGTCGGAGAACACTTCAAAAAATTGCAAAGTTTAGCAATTGTTTCAGTTCCCGGCGTTTCCCGCTTTTCGTAACTTGCAAAAGGCGAAGCTTGGGCATCAGCAGGCATCGACACAGCCTTCTCCACATTAGCAGCATACTGACCATCTTCAGTATAGAGAACTTCATCCTCTCCCGCTTCTGCCAGCACCATAAACTCTTGAGAACCAGAGCCACCAATCGCACCAGAATCAGCATCTACCGCTCGAAATTCCAAGCCCGATCGGCGCAGCATATTGCTGTAAGCTTGAGCCATATCCTGATAAGTTTTCTTCAAACTTTCTTCGCTCGTGTGAAAAGAATAGCCATCTTTCATAATAAATTCGCGACCGCGCATCAACCCAAAACGCGGGCGAATTTCATCACGAAACTTAGTTTGAATTTGATAGAGATGTACGGGTAATTGCCGATAAGAACGAATCATATCCTTAGCAATTGTAGTAATTACCTCTTCGTGAGTTGGGCCAAGTCCAACTTCTCGCTGCTGCCTGTCAGTCAGAGCAAACATGATACCTTCAGCTTGAGTGTAGGTATCCCAGCGGCCGGATTCCCGCCACAAATCGGCAGGTTGCAGTTGCGGGAGGAGACATTCTTGAGCGCCGGTAGCGTCCATTTCTTCGCGCACAATTTGGGATACTTTTTTGAGAACTCGCCACATCAAAGGGAGATAAGCGTAAATACCGCTACCGATGCGTCGGATGTATCCAGCACGGAGTAATAGTTTGTGGCTGGGGATTTCTGCTTCTGCGGGGTCTTCCCGCAGGGTGACGAAAAGCATTTGAGAGAGTCGCATTGGCTGATTTCCTTAAAATACCGGATAATTGTCATCTCAGATTAACTTCTGATATTATCAGAACTCAGCCTGATTTGATGAAATCTATGAATAAACTTTGGAAAAGTTATCAAAAAGGTATGACAGCATTTGATAATTGTCACCATCCTACTCTGCAATCTCAGTGGATTGCATTACAAGATGAAATTGGAGAATTTGTGCGAGAACCTAACTTAAGCGAAACTTGGGATATTCTTCATGCTGCTGGTCGATTGGTTTACAAACTAATCGGAATTCCTTTACATCTGGTAGCCTATCCTACTGTTCGCAAACACAGCGAACGTTTTGAGGAGTACGGCTGTATTCGCAGCAGGCGCAATTGTGAGGGTAAATGTTGCAAACAGTTGACAGTTGACAGTTGACAGTTGACAGTTGACAGTTGACAGTTGACAGTTGACAGTTGACAGTTGACAGTTGACAGTTGACAGTTGACAGTTGACAGTTGATAGTTGACAGTTGATAGTTGACAGTTGATAGTTGCCCGTGAGGTTTTTAAACAGTTTCTAGCTGATAATTCTCATGACCAGATTCATTCACGACCAATTTGCCAAACAATATCTCAAAGAATTATTAACCCCTCTCGGTAATGTCGAAACCAGCCGTGACATTGCTGGAGAAGTGAGGCAAATTGACGTTTTCTTTGCCCCGAAAGCGGAACCTGATGTAGAACCAACAGCCCTCGGTATTCTGGGTCAAATTGCAGCAAAACCCGCTGTAATTGAACCGTTCCGCAGTCCTGTGCAAACCGGAGAAATTCGCAGTTGTTTGGGTAAACTCTTTGATGTCCATGCCGAATATGAACGAGCCGCCACTAGAGATAATACCCGGATTGCAGAGGCTGATTTGCCCCAACTCTGGATACTGTCGCCGACTGTTTCCGATGCGATGCTAGCTGGATTTGGGGCGACTTCTGAACCTGAAAATTGGGTAAGTGGAGTTTATTTTTTGAATGTGTCTCTGAAAGCAGCAATCGTTGCTATTCACCAACTCCCCCGCACTCCCGAAACGCTGTGGCTGAGGGTTTTGGGGAAGGGAAACGTCCAAAAGCAAGCTATTGCCGAATTGAGAGAATTACCCTCTGATAATTTGTTTCGGTTGAACGCGTTAGAATTGTTGTACAACTTGCGAACGATTTTAGAAGTTCGCCAAGACACGGATCGAGAAGATCGGGAGTTAATTATGGAACTGTCACCCCTCTACTTGCAACGACTTGAAGATGCAACTCAGCGCGGTATGCAGCAAGGTATGCAGCGCGGTATCCAGCAAGGTATTCAGCAAGGTATCCAGCGCAGTCAACGCCTGATAGTTGAGAGTATGCTACAAGTTAAATTTGGCGAAATTGATGAAGCATTAGCCCAAATAATCGAGCCTTTGATTCAGCTAGAACCCCTCGATCGCACGCGACTAATTAGGCAGCTCGATCGCTCTGAATTGCTAGCTCATTTTGAAGAAAAAAATCAACCGGAATCCTGACTCAGCAGCGCACTTTACAATCTGTAGCGTGCGCTAAATATCACTTTATTATTTAATATCGAGAAAATCTGGAGTTATTTATGGAACTATCACCGCTATATTTACAACGGCTTGAAGAAGCAACTCAGCGAGGTATCGAGCAAGGTATTCAGCAAGGTATCGAGCAAAGTAAACGCGATTTTCTTGAAAGTATATTACAAGTAAGATTTGGCGAGATTGATGAAGAATTAGCCGAAATAATTGAGCCTTTGATTCAACTAGAACCTCTTGAAATGATGCAACTGAGTATGCACCTCGATCGCCCGAAATTACTAGCTCGTTTTCTCCCGGGAAATCAAACGCAATCCTAACTCAATAGCGCACTCTACGCTATGTAGCGTGCGCTCTATCTTACTTGACTGCTATTCATAATTTGTAGCCATCGCCCCCACTTCAAACTTGCCTTTTTTGGGCGAGCTCTGCTGCTATAACTCACAAAAAAGCTTATTTCTGACTTTAGGGGGATTTATTTTTCAGCTTCAAAGGCCATAATCAGCACTAAGGATGACATAGCTAGATAACTGATTTACTACTCATCCAGATTGCACGAATCAAGGCTTCTGTAAGATAAAGCCTGACAAAACAAACCACTATCTAAAAAGTCCCAAATCCCCTACTTAAAAGTTAGGGGCAGATTTCAATATGCCTAATTAGGCATCAAACTTTAGGAGGTAATTTATGTTGTTTGAAAGCGAGTTATTCATGTCGCTGTACAGTCCCAAATTCAATATTGCTCAAATGCCAGTAGAAATAGATGTCCCGTTTGACCACCCCGATCTCGGAGGGCTGATGTTTCTGAGTCCTCAGTTTTTTGTGGCATTAATCGCCGGAGTCATCATGGCTTTTGGCTTCCAATTCCTGTTAACAAATTTCTCGATCGCAGCTAAAATCTCCAACTGGGACGAGGCTTTACCCGACGATGACGATGATGAGTCCGAAACTTTGGGCACTAAAGTTCGCAAGATCGAAGGCTTGGTCGGCGGTTGGATTTTAGTTACAGTTAACCTAGCTTTATTTTTAGCTTGTTTTCTGGCGGTCAAACTAACTTCAATTGCCTCGGTAGACGGAGCGGCAATTATTGGTGTGGTCATTTGGTCGGCGTACTTTTTAACGCTGGTATGGCTCGGTTCTAGCGCCGTCGGTTCGATGATTGGTTCCTTGATTAAAACTGCTTTTTCCGGCATTCAAGGTGTCATGGGTACTGCTGGTTCTGCGATCGGCGGCAAGATGGCTAGCGACCAAATGGTCAACACTGTAGAGGCGTCTGTGGCTGCTGTCCGCCGCGAGTTGGGCTCGGCTGTAGACCCTGATAGCATTCGCGAAACCATCCAAGATTATGTCGGTTCTTTGCAGTTACCGAAGCTGGATGTTAAGGAAATTCGCGGTCAATTTGAAAAGTTGCTGGGCGATACTGATATCAAATCTCTGGCGGGAAGCGATGTTCTGAAGAATATTAACCGCCAGACTTTTGTGGATTTAATTAGCAGCCGCAGCGATTTTTCTAAGGATGAAGTCAATCAAGTGGCCGACCAACTCGAAGGTGTTTGGAAGCAAACTTTCGGCAAGCAGCAAGATAAGAAAGACCCGAATTTAGAATTGATTGATTTTCTGAAATTTGCGGCTCCAGATTTGCTGAAGTCTGATGAACTGAATGCCAAGCTATCTCAAATTCTGGAAACTCGGGAAAACAAATCGGAATCCAGCAGCGGCATGAAGCGCGCGATGCAGATGGGTGTAGAAGCTCTTGTCGGCACTGTTTTGTCGCGGACGGATTTGTCGGATTTGGATGTGGAAAAAATCTCTGGTCAGTTACAGCAATTGACTGAAAAAGGCAAGGAACAAGCTAAATCTTTGGCTTCTAAGGTGGGCGACAAAGTGCCTGCGCTGCCTTTCAATACGGCTAAGGCTGATGTGGAAAATTACTTGCTGAATGCTCAACCTTGGCATCTCAACCGAGAAACTATCAAGCAGGAATTTAGGGATGTTATTTACGATGCCGAAGCTTCTCCGGGAGCTATTTTGCGCCAGTTAGAGATGTTAAATCCTGAGTATTTTGCAGGCATTCTGGGCCGCCGCGAGGGCTTCAGTCAGGAACAGGCTGCGGAAATTTCTGAACAGCTTGAAAGCGTGCGCCAAGAAGTTCTGGAAATTGTGCAAGGTGCTGCTGGTGAGGAACAGTCTCAGGATTTGCACAGCCGGATTGAGAATTATTTGCGATCGACTGGTAAGGAAGAATTGAATCCTGAAGGTATCGAGAAGGACTTCCAAGCGCTGTTGGAAGATCGCGATGCTGGTTTTGAGGCTTTGCGCGATCGCCTGTCACACTTCGATCGCGATACTTTGGTACAATTGCTCGGCCAGCGCGAGGATTTCAGCCCCGAGGAAGCGGATCAGTTAATCGGGCGTCTGGAAAGTTCGCGCGATCGCGTAATTTCCAAAGCTCAAGAATTGCAAGAGCAAGCGAAATCGAAAGCGCAAGAAGTGCGCCAAAAGGTAGAAGAGTATCTCCGCAATACTAATAAGGAAGAACTCAATCCTGAAGCGATCGAGCGCGAGTTTCAAACGCTGTTAAGCGACCCGCAAGCTGGCTTGAAAGCGCTGGGAGAACGCTTGTCTCAATTCGATCGCGATACTCTGGTGCAACTGCTGTCGCAGCGCCAAGATCTCAGCGAAGAACAGATCAATCAGGCGATCGACAAAATCGAATCCGTTCGCGACAACATTATCCACGCACCGCAAATTGTTGCAGACAAAGCTAAGCAGCAGTACGAGGAAGTTACGGCAAAAATTGGCGAGTACCTGCGGAATACGAACCTGGAAGAACTCGATCCTGAAGGCATCAATCGGGATTTGACCAAATTGTTTGAAAATCCGAAAGAAGGTGCCTTGGCGCTGCGGGAAAGACTGTCTCAGGTCGATCGCGAAACCTTGGTCAAGTTGCTTTCGCAGCGAGAAGATTTGAGCGAAGAACAGATAAATCGGACGATCGATCGCGTGCAAGATTCAATTCGCAGCATCGTGAAATCGCCCCGCCGCTTGGCATCTCGCGCTCAAAAAACTGTCAAGGATTTCCAAGGAAGTTTGGAAAATTACCTGCGGAATACGGACAAGGAAGAACTCAATCCTGACGGTATCAAGCGCGATTTGCAGTTGTTGTTTAACGAACCGGGAGCGGGGATGCAAAGTTTGGGCGATCGGCTGAAGCACTTCGATCGCGGTACGCTGGTAGCCTTGCTGTCCCAGCGGGAAGACATTTCGGAAGAGGAAGCTAACCAAATTGCCGATCGTATTGAATCTGTACGCAACGAGTTTGTCGAACAAATTCAAATGGTACAAGACAAGTTCCAGTCAACAATTGACGGTATTTTCTCAAAAATCCGGGATTACCTAAATTCGCTCGATCGGCCAGAGCTCAATTACGAAGGAATCAAGCGGGACTTCCGCAAAGTATTTGACGATCCGCAGGCCGGATTTGACGCGATTAAACAGCGTTTGGGTGAATTCGATCGCGGTACTTTAGTAGCGCTGCTGAGTTCTCGTTCTGATATTTCCGAGACAGACGCTCACCGAATTGTTGACCAAATGGAAGGAGCCCGGGACAGCGTTATATTGCGCGCCGAACGCCTGCAAGGTGAAGCCAAAAAACGGATTAAAGAGATCAAAAACAAGACCAAGCAGCAAGCAGAAAATGCGCGGGAAGCCGCCGCAACTGCTGCTTGGTGGTTGTTCGGTACGGCTCTAACTTCTGTGGTGGTTTCGGCTTTGGCTGGAGCAATAGCAGTCGGCGGTATTTCGGGTTTGTTTAGCTAGAATTTCCATAAGTTTCAATTAAACTTCTCCTGATTATAGGCTGGCTGTTTGTCAGCCTATTTTCTTGGGAATCCTATTATCTCGGTTCCAACGGTAAAAAAAGGTTCGTAGTGAGGACTTTAGTTCGCAAAAATTAAGAAGGACTGAAGTCCTCACTACGAACCTTACTGTAGAAAGTTGGTAGTGAGGACTTTAGTCCACAAAAATTAAGAAGGACTGAAGTCCTCACTACGAACCTTACTGTAGAAGGTGGTAATGGATGAAGAAACTATTATTCCCGTCCCTCCTGACTATCAACTTCCCGAAGCTGGAAAAGCTTTATTAGGAAAGATTCAAGGCATGGACTTTCAAAAGCAAATTGATTTTCTGCGCGGTACAGTTTTAGAAATGGGTGCCGAAGCGGCTCCGGGCGCTGGCATTTAATTTGAGTGCATCTCAGTTTTGTATTAGGTACGTTGTTGCGCTTTAGCGCTCTTTGAGATAGACAAGAGCGGGAGCATCTCAGTTTGGCATTTATAGTGCGAGCTGTCCCAAGATCGCGACAGCACTGTAATAAAAAAATGTTTTTTGGAAAACAGAGATGCTCCCGACAAGAGTTTAATTTGAGTAAAGTAACTTGGCATTAGACCTTGGGAAAAAATAGCTATGAATGGGCTTTCCTGCCAGTTCCAAGATTTGATTAAAAGGACTTTTGCAAAGATATAGCCCAATACGGTTTACTTAACGCTTTTGATGAATTTCATCTGACGATTTTTTGATTATAAAGAGGTGAAGTAGATATTAAGAATATTTTACCGCAGAGAACACAGAGAACACAGAGAGGGGAGGGATAAAAGGTTTTTTTCCAAAACCCTCGCAATACTCTTGCCTCTGCGCCAAAAGCGCCCCAATACGGTTCAAAACTCTTCTTTTGATGGAGTGGATTGTATTTCAATACGGTTTACTTAATGCTTTTGATGAATTTCATCTGACGATTTTCTGGCAATATAGCCATTTTGGGCAAGTCAGATTTTTCTTAAGTCAACTGTATTGAGATATAGCCTTTCTAAAAAAGATGAGTTATTACTGAAAGCTTCTACAGCCACATAAACCCAGAGGGCCCAAGCCCAACAACGTCCGCGAATCTTTCTGATAGCCGCTATATATTTATATTGCCCACCTACCGATTCCAGCTAATAACTGAATTCAGCAGCTATGTTTCCCACAACTTCGGGCGCACTTGCAATTAAACGCATCTCTTCGCAGCCAACTGCGAGCAATGGCTGACCTAAGTTTAAACTGGAAAAACTACTCTCTTTAGGTATTTCTACTTCGCCTTTGATAAAGCCGATGCGAGACTGAAACTCTCCTTTAAACATTAGCAAATTTGTGCGATCGGCGCTAAAAACGTTTCCGCTAAAAGGTATGGGAAATCCAAAACTTTGTTTGCTGTAATTGAGACTGCACAGTTGCAGATTTCCTTGGCTAACTGTGACGCGGTAGCCTAGCGGTGATGCTTTTACCGAATCGCTGCCTTCCCAATTAAATTGAGCTAATTGTTTCGGAAGTCCCCAAATTTCGCGCCCGCCAGCTACTGAGTTAGGGTTGTCTACGTAGATGTGCGAAATCCAAGCGCCCCATTTTCCTGCATAACTGGCGATCGCGCTAACTACAATTAACTCATTGTACTCCATCACGGAACCCAGCCCGTAGGAGGATATATAAATGCCACCTAGCGTTTTTCCTGGCAATAAACAGACAATTTCTAACTCAGGGGGAACCAAGGGGCGCACTCGTGCTACATCTACCAATTGCAAAGTCTGAACAGCATAACCTTGCAGGTGCCAAGGAGCAGGTGAATATACCATTTTAAGGGATTTTAGGTCTGATATTTTATATTTATTTTAGCTTAGAGCCTACAACAGCAACAGGTTTTGGTATTTTTCATAAAATCCCGGTATATTCACGCATAAGAAAGATTAATCTGCGAATAGCGAGCAATTAGTTGACATTTGAGCAAAAGTTAAATATCGTCTACTTAGTGAATATTTAGAAGGAACCTAAACCTGTATGCTGACATCTTACAAGCCAGATGTTTTCGATAGTTTAGATCATTTTTTCACGGCAAGAGACCTGCTGGAACAAGCCCAAGACAACATGACCGAACTCGGTGCTATCATCCGCAGTCACGGCTTGCAAAAACAGGTTGGTATCTGCTTGCTTCACAAACACTTTGACCTCTCGGATAACGAGAGGTTGGTTGAAGAGTTTGATGGCAACAATGCTTATGTCAAGCCAACCGCAGACTACGGCGATGCTATTCCTTATATGTGGAAGGTGGAACAAAATCAAGCATCTGGCGAATTGGTTTGGTTTCCCTTAGAATTTGTCCGCGTTACTGAAGCTGTGTCGGCAGCAGTTGAACGCTCAGCAGCAGTTGTCAATAACTCGGAATTTCTCCATGAAATTGCGGGTAAACTGTCAGAATTGGGAATGACTGGAATGTTCGGGATCAGCATCTTGCACCGAGATGCTATTAAGGTTGCTGAGGGCGAAATTTTGGTGGAAAGCACAGACGACGAAGCCCGTGTCTTGACTCTTTCTTCCGTTCCTCGCCAGAATGTCGATCGCACAACTTTAACACAAACTCTGTGGCAGTTCCCGAATGCTGAAGGGTTTGAGGTTGGGGCGATGTGTTCTCACTGCACTCACTGCACGCATTGCACTCACTAAGCAAGATTGTCAAAGTATAAAAAGTTTGTAGTAAGGACTTTGGTCCTTCCAAGTTCGCAGTCAGGACTTTAGTCCTCAAAAGTTCGTAGTCAGGACTTTAGTCCTCAAAAGTTCGTAGTCAGGACTTCAGTCTTCAAAAGTTCGTAGTCAGGACTTTAGTCCTCAAAAGTTCGTAGTCAGGACTTCAGTCCTCAAAAGTTCGTAGTCAGGACTTCAGTCCTCAAAAGTTCGTAGTCATGACTTTAGTCCTCAAAAGTTCGTAGTCAGGACTTCAGTCCTCAAAAGTTCGTAGTCAGGACTTCAGTCCTTGCTTTACAAACTTGGAAGATAGGACTAAAGTCCTTACTACGAACGGGAAACTGGGAAGATAGAACTAAAGTCCTTACTACGAACGGGAAACTTGGAAGATAGGACTAAAGTCCTTACTACGAACGGGAAACTTGGAAGATAGGACTAAAGTCCTTACTACGAACGGGAAACTTGGAAGATAGGACTAAAGTCCTTACTACGAACGGGAAACTTGGAAGATAGGACTAAAGTCCTTACTACGAACGGGTTTTTAATAAGTGCGATTGAGCAATATTAAATAATGTGCAATCTCCGTCAAAGTATAGTAATTTATCGCTGTCAAAATCGGGAGTTAGAAACTACAAAAGAGTGCACAATTCCCCGAGTGTGGCTGAGTTCGGGTACGCAGCTAGCTGTTGACACTTCGCCCGATCGCCTTCAGTATTGTGAAGGTGCTTTTATGCCCAGAGAACCTTGGAGGGAACCGACGCCCGCAGAGTCGGCCCTGCTTTGGACAGACGAACCGCCACCCCACTATGCGGGTGTGGGAATTGTGCGTTTACCTGCGGATGTTTTGACTTTGTTGGCTGATACTGCTATCGCTTCGCTAACCACTCCCCTACAGGTTGCCCAGTTTAAGTCTCAGGAAAAATGCGGACAGATACTCGATCGACTAATTGACTATTTTAAGCCTTTTTGTCTGTCGGATTCGCCACCAGTTATCAGCGGTATGGGAGGCCGACAGCCGGGATTGAGTACGGCGACAATTGATAACAAACGCGGTTGTCGCAACGGTTTGCATACTGATAGTTGGGACAATCTGCCCCTGGATAAAAAGCAGGAGGCTACTAATCGGATTTGTGTGAATTTAGGGCGGGATAGCCGTTATTTTTTGTTTGTGAATTTGACGGAGATGGACATTTTTCAAATGCTGGGATGTTCTGATGCTGATCTTGGGAAACCTTGGACGCGACAGTTAACTTATCAGTTTATGCAGCGCTATCCAGATTATCCGGTGGTGAAACTGAGAATTGCACCGGGTGAGGCTTATATTGCACCAACTGAAAATATGATTCACGATGCTTCTACGGCAGATATGAAGCATTTGGATGTTAAGGTGATGATGCGCGGTTATTACAGGATTCCGGTATGAGTTTTGCGGTTATATCGTTTCCGATTGTATCGGAATGATTTAACCGCAGAGGGCGCAGAGGGCGCAGAGAGAGAAGAGAGATGAAGAATTCCGATGCTACGGGATTTGATATTAGCGAGGCCCGGGCGAGAGGATGGCACTTTCAAATATCTTTTCTAAAGACAGCTAAAACAATGGGGAGAAATTGCATATTTTGGGCAGCGTCGGAGCATCGCCCCACAATAATTTGATTGTTTCTTAAAATACAATTTAAATGCAGAACAGCTTAAACGATCGCCAAAAATTGCAACAGTCGATCGCGCTTTACGAAAATGCGATCGTCCAAAATCCCAATTCGCCCTCAGCTTACCACGATTTAGGAAAAGCCCTGCAACAAAACGGCCAAATTGCCGCAGCAGTCGCCTGTCACCAAAAAGCTATTCTCCTGCAACCAAACTTTACCGCCGCTTACTTCCCGTTAATGTACGCGCCCCTCCCCAAAGATTCTCCTCTGATTGACGGTTTGGTGGCTCTTTACCGCGAAGTTATCGAGATTTTACCAAATTTTTCCTTAGCCTACATTAACTTGGCTGTGGCGCTGAGCAAGCAGGGAAAAATCCAGGAGTCGATCGCACTTTTTCAAACCGCAGTCCGCTTGCAAACTGTAGCATCTCGCCCGGAACTGTCCCAAGTTGAATGGAATTTAAGGCGATCGCGCGAACCGGATTTCATCATCATCGGTTCTCCGAGGTGCGGCACAACTTCTCTCTACAAATATATCACTTCGCACCCTCAGATTTTACCCGCTGCTAATAAAGAAATCTGTTTCTTCTCAGAACATTTCAACAAAGGATTAGCTTGGTATCAAGCGCACTTTCCGCCGTCAATAGACGCGCATCATTTTTTGACAGGAGAAGCAACTCCGACTTATCTGACTCACCCGCTAGCTGCGTCAAGATTGCACGGATGTTTGCCAAAAGTTAAGCTGATTGTGATTTTGCGAAATCCAGTCGAGCGCGCTTTGTCGCACTATCAAATGCTGGTGAGGCGCGGAACGGAATCCAGGACGTTTGAAAAGGCGATCGATGCCGAGTTGCAATTACTTGCTGGCACTACAGAAACAAGTTTAGCAGATAAAAATTATTGGAAAGATTGTCATTATATTTATAAGAGTCTTTATGCTTGGAACCTCAAACAGTGGATGAATCTTTTTCCCAGGGAACAGTTTTTAATATTGCAGAGTGAAGAATTTTATGCGAATCCGGCTGCGACACTCAGCCAAGTCTTTAATTTTTTAGATTTACCAGATTATCAACTCCGCGACTACAAACAATATAACGGTGGTAATTATCAGCCGGCGAATGATGTTGTCTGTCAGCGACTGCGCGAGTATTTTCAGCAGCACAATCAAGAATTAGCCGAATATGTGCAGAGACAATTTATCTGGTAAGTATCGTATACTGTAGGGTGTGTCAGCTTCTGACGCACCCTACTAGAATCGCGAAGAGGGTTTGGAGTTGCTTTATAATTAGACCTCTTGCAAAAATAATTTTCTGATATATCAGAGTGCCTACCCCTATCTATCGGGGCCACCTAGGGCAGTTTTATTGTCGTCAGACAAATTAGGTACGTTGTTGCGCTTCAGCGCTCTTTCCTAATATTATAAAGAGCGCTGAAGCGCAACAACGTACCTTGAGAAAGCGAATGGGGAGGTGCAAGAATTGTTGACTACTGATGAAGTAATGGCTGGGACAAAAGTTATAATGACTCACGCCCAAAGGCAAGCATTTCTCAAAACATCTCGCCTTGGAGAGATATTTGGTGTTGCTCATTTGCTACCTGAAATTGAAGATGTGGCACACAAAGTACATGAAGAGTTAGTGAGGATGTCGCTGGTGCGGGATCGTCTGAGGATGAACATTTTCACTTTTAAAACTCAGATCGTCCTGCTCGCTTGGCTATTATATATTTCTTCTAGCGAGTAAGACGATCGCACGGAGTGAAAAATGCTTGGAATGAAAATCGGGATGACTCCGGGGATGTTTCTGTCCCCGGCTAATTCATTCGCCAAATCTACTTAGTACCATATCCCGTACTTACCAAAAACTCGCGCAACTTCCCAAAGAATTGAGTGCGATCGCGCCCTTGATAAACTCCCTCCAATAACCGCCAGCCTTCCGCTTCCTGGCCTGCGACATACTTGCTCGCCATGAAGGCCGCCAACACGCCTTTTACCTCTGCATCTTCGTTTAAGCGCTTCCGAGATTCCAGCCACAGCTCAGCACCATTGGTGTATACTTCCACGGGATACTGCTTCGTCACATCTTCCATTTTACCCGATCGATACTGCCAAATTTGCAGCGGTAAGCGAGAATCCGCATAATTGGTAAAAGCCTCGGCAAATCGCCCGTCCAGACTCTTGAACTCCGGGAGATCATTTTTGCCAAAATCGACAATTTCGTAACTCACATTGCCCCAAAAATGCTTGATGTGAGTGTATTTCTTTGCGGCTGAGTCGTAGCGGTAAATAAACGAATAATTGCAGCAGCGGACGCCGCTGTTAAGTGAGACTAAATCTGCCAGCACTTCCGGTTCCTTGTCGCCGTCCAAATCACGGATTCGCACGGATAACAAACGCCCTTCGGATACTTCATCGCTGGCTTTTTTGTCGGGATTGTCTGCTAGAGAACGAGTGGGAATCAGCACTGGTTCTTCTAATAAACTTTGATTGTTACGGATGATTTTGATGCGGATATTTTTAGCATTTTCTGCTTCTTTCACAAAAGATACTTCTGCCCTAACTTTCCCAGATTCCGAGATTTCTGTGGTTCTCGGCGGGCCGATATTCGGCGGAACTTGCGCGATGTATTGCGAGGGAACTAAGGCTGTTTTGCCGGGTTTGGCGATCGCCTGACACAGAAAAGTTGCTACTTCGGCGCGAGTAGCATTGCGTGTCGGTTCTAGCTGTTTGACGGCGGGATAATTGACCACAAGTTGTTTTTCGGCGGCGGCGGCGATCGCATTTCTCGCCAATTCGGGAATGTCTCGCGCATCTTCAAAAGTCGCATTCAAAATCTCAGGCGCTGAACCAGTAGGCGTATATTTCAAGCCGCTGCTTAAGGCTACCAAAACCTGCCAGCGGGGAATGTTCAAAGTCGCGTTAAAAATACTGCCGCTGGAACCGGACATAAAACCTGTTTGATAAACTTCTCGAATTGCTTTATAACCCCAGTAATTCGTGGGAATATCTGCAAAGTCGATCGGATTCCGGACGGTTTTGGCATCAGGAAAAGCCCTCCGCAGCATCGCAGCAAATTCAGCGCGGCTGACTGGGCGGTTCGGGCGAAAAGTGCCGTCTTCGTAATAGCCGCTGATGATTTTTTTCTCGGCTAATTCTTCTATGCAGGCTTGAGCCCAATGGTCTTTGACATCTTTAAACTTGGCTTCTGCCAATGCTGGCGCTACATTTAAGCCGGGAAACACTAAATTTACGATGATTGTGCCCAGGGCTACTACTAAAGCGATGACAGCTTGACGTTTGTGCGATCGAACCATAGAACAGACTCCTCTAGTGGCAAATTGGCGATCGAAGCTTTCGGAAGCTTTACATAATATCAGGTGTTAGGTGTTAGGTGTTAGGTGGGCAATTGTCAACTGTCAACTGTCAACTGTCAACTGTCAACTGTCAACTGTCAACTGTCAACTGTCAACTGTTTATTTAGAATCCAAATTCATCTCGATCGACAATTTTGTTTTCATGGTTGATTCTTCTGGATTACCTGCACTTTTAAAAGTCATTTCAGCATTAGAATTGATAGAGACGACCGAACGAACAGGCATTAATTGATCCAGTCGCATTATAACTTCTCCTTGACCCTGAGACATAAAAGATTTTACCGCCATAGTAGAGCCAGCAGGTAATTGGGGTAAAGTCAAATTTTGGGGATTTGCTTGTTGTTCTACGCTAGTTTTGAGAGTGGCAACTCCATCTTGCAAGTCCATCAATTCATAGATAGCAGTTTGATTTACATTCATGCCACCAGTATTAGATGGAAAAGAAATACGCCATTTTGCACCTTTGCCAACTGCTTCTGCCGGTAGCGGCGAGGCAAGCTGCTGTAAGGATTTAGACATATTTTCAACTATTTGTTTAACGCTATTATCAGCATCTTTCGGTAAAGTAAAGCTACCTCCTTTATTAGAACCCCGACTATCCATGATGAAATTACCTTTCAGTCCAACTAACTTCTTGACTGCGGATCGCATACTATCCACGGCGGCAGTTGGCAAACCTGAAGTATCGCCACCAATATCTGCGTTAGCGTAGGAAAACTCGTAATGAATATCTCCATTGCCATCAATTTTAGTGGCTTGTGTCTCTATAGTTAAGACCATAGTCGGAACTTTAGTCGGATTGATAGACTTCTCTCCCACGGATACTCCCATCTCTGTTTTCACAGTCATGGTAGTCGTTCTTTTGATACCTAAATTTGGTTTTAAACGCAGTTGCTGTCGGGGTTCTACTCCCGGGCTTAGCAGTTCGGTTTGAAAGGGTTTTGAGTTGACAGCAGGCACGGATACGTCACCGGCTGGCTGCTGTACGACAATTCTAGTTTCTGTTTGGCTGGGAGCAGGAGAAAGCTCGATCGCCCATCCGCACACCGCCAAACCCAAAGATGCTACAAACAGTATTTTTTTCATGAATTTATGAGAATTAGGACTTGCAGAGGGGTGCGTCAAAACCGGGTTTTGCGATCGCGCAATCGCGGGCTAAAAACCCTGAATCTCGGTTTAAAAACCCGGTTTTTTGGTTCCCAGGAGCGATCGTACTGACGCCATCAGGCAGAAATTTGTTGCCAAAGGCGATCGATTGTTACAAACTTGTAACCTTTATACAACAGCAATGGAATAATTTTATCAGCAGAAGTCGCCACATCTTCGCCGCCGCAATAACCGTCGTGCAGTACAATTATTGAACCATTTTCTGTTTGCTGAACGACGCGACTCGTAACTTTCATCACCCCCGGCCGCACCCAATCTTCCGGGACAACACTCCACATTACCGGGCGATATTCCCACAGTTGCAATAACTCTAATGTTCGCGGCGTAAAAATGCCGTTTGGCGGCCGCACGTCGCGGATTAATTTTGGATCTAAATCGCAAGCTTTGCTAATTGCTTGTTGGGTATCTCCTAAACTTTGTTTGAGTTCGTCGGTTTTGAGCTTGGCAAACGATACGTGCTGGTAGCCGTGGAGGCCGATCCAGTGTCCGCGATCGTACACTTCTTTAGCCGTTTCTGGATGCCTGTCCACGCAAAAACCCAGCCAGAAAAAACTCGCTTTGATGTCGTATTTATCTAAAACTTTTAGCAATTGAGGTGTGTGCAGCCGGTGCGGCCCGTCATCAAATGTTAGGGCAATTTCTCGGCTGTTGATATCTCCCGTCCACAGACATCTGGGAAAAGCCGTTTTGAGAATGGGATGAACGACAGGAAACAAAGGTGCTAGGGGCATTGGTTAATGTTGCGAAAGTGCGATCGCCTAGAAATGAAGCTGCGCTACAATAGAATAAAGTTAACTCAATTGAGGTCAATATGACAACTGCCGTTGATATAGGAACGCTAATTGTCCGCACGCCGGGAACTTGCGGCGGCCGCCCGCGAATTGCCGAAACTCGAATTACTGTAGAAAATATTGCTATTGATTTCAATGCTGGGCTGACGCCAGAACAAATCATTGATGAAAAACCGCACTTGACTTTAGCACAAATTTATGGAGCATTAGCCTACTATTTTGCGAACAAAGACCAAATCGACGCGGATATAGCAGCAGAAAATGCTGAATGGGAGCGCTTGGAAGCAGAATCTATGGTAGGTAAGGTATCGTGAGTCAGATTCGTTTGTATCTCGATGAAGATATTCAGAAACAAGCTCTGATATTGGCTCTGCGAAATTCAGGAATAGATGTATTGACTACCTCAGAAGCTAATAGGATCAGCTATGTAGATGAAGAACAGCTAATTTGGGCAACTGAGCAAGGGCGAGTTATTTACAGCTTTAACAGAAGAGATTTCAGTAGTTTGCACAGTCAATTTTTAGCGGAAAATAGAAATCATGCCGGAATCATTCTTGCACAACAACAGCGTTACTCAGTGGGCGAGCAATTGCGAGGAATTGTGAATCTAATGGCGGCTAAGTCAGCAGAGGAAATGATAAATAACTTGGAATATTTGGGAGGTTATATTAGAGCTGAATAACTGTCTGCAATAGAGGAGCGATCGCCAATCACAAAATACCTTAACTCTTTTGATAGAGTCTCAAACTATCTCCGATCGCACTTACCTCTATCTCAAGATCGATGCGATCGCCCTACAGTGTCCTCATATACTAAAAACAAAGCATAAACGAGCGAGCGATCTCTAAGGAGGAACAATGTCAGAGGAATATCTAGCAGAACGCACAGTTTCAGCCGTATTTAAGGAAGAAGAACAATTAGATGGCGTAATTCGGCGCTTGCTCGATCGCGGAGTCTCCCGCGACCACATCTCAGTCATGGGCAAAAACTTTCAGTCCAAAACTAAAATTGCTGGCTTTCTGACTAAAAAAGATGTGATTTTAGGAGGCCTGAGAAGCGGCGCCATTTTTGGTTCCTTATTCGGTTCTTTTTTGGGCTTGCTAACCGGCGTCGGCGTGCTGTTTATTCCCTTTGTCGGTGCAGTAGTATCCGCAGGCCCGCTGGGTGCTGTATTGTTAGGTGCAGCTAGCGGCGCGATCGCAGGTTCGGCCGGTGCGGGTCTAGTTTCGGCATTAGTCGCTTTGGGAATGCCCGAAGACAAAGCAACTATCTATCAAACTCGCGTTGAAGCAGGCGAATTTCTCGTGATGGCCGAAGTTCCCGCAGATAAATCTGGCGAATTCCAACTGTTGCTAGAAAGCGCAGGCGGCGAAGAAATCACTATTAGCGAAATGACACTGCCGCGCGCCGTCAAAGGTCGCTGCAACAGTCCGGCTGACTTATCTCCAGAAGTGCGATCGCACCTGTCGGAAGAAGCACAAAAAACCTTTATGGAATCCTACAACGCCGCATTTGACGAAAGCAATGACTCGATCCAAGCCGAACACGCAGCCTGGGAAGCCATTCACAAGCAGTACGAAGAAGATGAAAGCAGCGTTTGGACTAAGCCTTTAGCTAAGGTCTAGTACCCCGATCGCGATTAACTAATAAAAAATAGAATACAGCCTCTAGAACCGAAGTTTTAGAGGCTTGTAATATTTGAGAATTTAGATTAGATAGACAAACAATATTGTCTCAGCCCTTTTATATCAAATCAGGTAGCATCGTCCTGTATTCATCTCTCTCTTCTCTTCCTCTGTGTTCTCTGCGCTCTCTGCGGTTAAATCATTCCGATACAACCAGAAACGATATTAATCAAATTTGGACACGATGCTCAAAACCCATCCCACAATCTTTGTTCTTGTGGGACGTTGCTCTGAGCATCGTCCTATTTATTTTTGCAAGATGTCTATTTGATAATTGTAAATTATGAAAAACTTAATTTTTCTGGTATTGCACAAACTTGCCCTGTCAAGTACAATCTACAAGCTGACAATCTAAAATTGGGAAAGCAAATGCAAAAATACATTTGTACAGTTTGCAATTACGTCTACGATCCAGAAGTAGGCGACCCCGACGGAGACATACCGCCCGGTACAGCCTTTGAAGATATCCCCGACGATTGGGTTTGTCCCACTTGCGGGGCTGCAAAATCCGATTTTGAACCAGAAGAATAAGCGAGAAAAAATTTGTCCGATCGAATGCTAAAAATTACAATCATAGGCGGGGGTGCAGCGGGTTTTTTTAGTGCAATTACCTGTGCCAAAACCTACCCGCAAGCCCGCGTCACTTTATTAGAAGCAGGCCGCCAACTTCTAGCAAAAGTTCGCATTTCAGGCGGCGGACGCTGCAATGTTACTCATGCTTGTTTTGACCCCGGTGTTTTAGTGCAGAATTACCCCAGAGGTGGAAAAGCTCTGCGCGGTGCTTTTACTCGATTTCAACCCCGCGATACGGTTGATTGGTTCGCCAGTCATGGCGTTAAATTGAAAACAGAAGAAGATGGGCGAATGTTTCCGATTACAGACGATTCGGCGACAATTGTTAACTGTTTGATCCGCGCCGCTGAGGATGCGGGCGTAAAAATTCGCACTGGCGATGCAGTCGTTTCAGTACATAAATTAACATCCGATCGCGGGGAGGGCGGGCACGGGGGCACCGCCCCTACATTTGAAATTGTGTTTAAGTCGGGGGAGCAATTAAAGTCCGATCGCATTTTGCTAGCTACAGGCAGCAATCCGTTGGGTTTCAAATGGGCAAAAGAGTTAGGTAATACCGTAGAAGTGCCGGTTCCTTCTCTATTTACTTTTAATATTGCTGATGGCAGAATCAAAGATTTAGCCGGGGTTTCGGTTCCGAATGCTAAGGTGAAATTGCCGGGAGCAAAATTAGAACAAAGCGGGCCTTTGTTAATCACTCACTGGGGTGTCAGCGGGCCTGCTGTACTCAAACTTTCGGCTTGGGGTGCGAGATTTTTGCACGATCGCCATTATCGAACATCTGTGCTCATTAATTGGCTTCCCCAGTACAACGCGGAGGTTTTGCGCCAGCAACTGCTAGGAGTCAAATCGCAGTTGTCGCACCGATTAATCGTCTCTAGCTGTCCGTTTCCGATGCCGCGCCGCCTCTGGGAACGTTTGACAAGTTCGATCGGCATTGACGAACAAAAACGCTGGGCTGACTTATCCAATAAGGCGATCGATAAACTCCTCCTCGAACTCGTCCAAGGCGAATATCAAATCGCAGGAAAAGGCGCATTTAAGGAAGAATTCGTCACCTGCGGCGGTGTCAACCTCAAAGAAGTCGATTTCAAGACAATGGAAAGTCGCCGCTGTCCCGGACTTTTCTTTGCTGGCGAAATCTTGGATATCGACGGCGTGACGGGCGGTTTCAACTTCCAAAGTGCGTGGACTACGGCGTGGTTGGCCGGAATGGCGATCGGCAAATGATACTATTTTAGGCTTTGAGATTGGTCGATCGAGGTTTGGGAGTTGCGATCGGCTTGCCAGTATTAAATTTTGTGTTATTTTTGAATTAAGGCGCACCAACTGTGCGTCAACTTCAGAATGCAGACAAAATTCGCAGTTTTGCGTACTTAACATCGGGTGAGAGACATGAAAAACTTGAATCTACAAACCCTAAAGTTCGATCGCCACCTTGACTCACCTTTCCTCGAAAACAACGGCTTACTGGAATTCAACCCCAAATTTATCACTCCCGAATTTTTAACAACCTGGACGTTTGAAACACACCTGTACGACGAACAAGTTGCGATCGACCACTTTGTCATCACATTTCCCAGTCGCACTCAACTCGAAAACTACGCCGAATCTTTTCGCCCCTTCGGCGCCAAAACAGTTGAAGGCCCCGACTTATTCCCAATCAACTTTTGTTCGGACAACATTAACATTCCCTCCGATTTATGGCTGCATTTAATGACATTATTAATGCCAGCCGGAGGCTTAGTAGTATTGGATGCGCCCCACGCAGCCGGCGACCAAACGCATCGCTTCCAGCAAACAAGGGGATTAAAAGCAGTTCACCACGTCGCGCTCCGAGTTGAAAACGTACAGAATGCTGCTACAATATGGCAAAATAAAAACTTTAAACCGCTATCCGATCGTCCTTTAGATGCTGGCTCATTAACCCAGTGGTTTCTGCAAAACCCCGCCGGACAAATTATCGAATTAATCGAACGGCGCCCCGGCAATAACGCCACTTTCGACTGCAAAAATATAGCAGGTTTGCGCCTGAGCGAACAAGTTCGGCAACGGATTCGCTCGGCGGATGTAACCGATGTCAGTCAAAAGTCTGAGGAAACGCGGCTCAAATAACAAATAACAACCAATGTCCAATGCCCAATGCCCAATGCCCAATTCCCAATTCCCAAACATATGATTGCAGTAAAAGTTCCAAAAGTCACTTTTCAACCGCCGACATTCAACTCAATTGAAGAAGAACGCCGCCACCGCAAACAGCGTTTAGCCGCCGCACTCAGATTATTTGGTCGTTTCGGATTTAGCGAAGGAATTGCCGGACACATCACTGTCCGCGACCCCGAACACCTCGATCATTTCTGGGTCAATTCCTTTGGAATGCACTTTAGTTTAATTGGAGTCAGCGACCTAATTTTAGTCAACCACAAAGGCGAAGTTGTTGAAGGAAATAAATCCGTAAACGAAGCAGCATTTGCCATTCATTCGCAAGTTCACGCAGCCCGGCCCGACGTTATCGCAGCAGCCCACGCCCATTCTCCCTACGGCAAAAGTTGGTCGAGTTTGGGCCAGTTACTCGACCCGCTAACGCAAGATGCTTGTTCTTTTTATGAGGATCACGCTTTATTTGACGATTACACCGGAGTTGTTTTGGAAATCGAAGAAGCTAAACGCATCGCCAAAACTTTAGGAGATAAAAAAGCAATTATTTTACAAAATCACGGACTGTTAACAGTAGGTGAAACAGTAGATGAAGCAGCTTGGTGGTTTATTGCAATGGAACGTTCTTGTCAGGCGCAGTTAATGGCCGAAGCAGCCGGAAAACCCATTCTCATCAAGCCAGAATGTGCTCGTTTGACACAGCAGCAAGTAGGCTCTCACCGCATGGGATGGTTTAGCTTTCAACCACTTTATGACATGATTGTGCGCCGAGAACCAGACTTGTTAGATTAGCTATGTGGTGATAATTGGTAGGGTGCATCGCTACCAGATATTCAACAAACTTGTAGATTATAGATGGAGCCCCACCCTACTCTAGACTTGTAGGGTGGGTCATACTTTTATGCTGACATCGATTCCAACCAAGTTATCAAATCCTGTTGACTGGTAAAATCTAGCAAAATTTCTCCTAAATCATCTAATTGTTGGGAAGATAACTGCTGGATGCGAGTTTGGATTGTTGCTGGTATTTCACCAGTACGCCGCGCGATTTGACGCATAATTAATGCTATTTGTCCCTCAATTAGACCTTCTTGACGACCTTCTTGACGACCTTCTTGACGACCTTCTTGGCGGCCTTCTTGCATCCCTTTGATAACAGCACCGCGTTGGTCTTCAAAAAACATTTCCCGTTTTTCTAATGCTTGTAATTCCTCAAGGTTTAAACTTGACCTGTTGGCGATATTAAAAGCTGTTTGCATTTCGGGCACTGATGCAAATTTCTCCGGTATTTCCTCAAGTTCGGGAGCATTTTTGATAAAATAAGTCCAACTTTGAATCAAACCTTCAACTTCTTCTAATTTTTTATTGAATTTAGGTAGCTCCAGAAAAACTAACTCTATTTCTCGGTAATATTCGATGTTTTCTTCGACTTCTTTAAAGACAAAATGGGTGAGAAATTTGTCGGTGTTTTCAAACAAAACAAAATCGGTAATTGTTAAGGCAATTAAGGGATTTAATTTTGAGTAGCCTTCCCTTGGTTTGAGTTGAGTTGCGTAGGTTTTGGCTGCATTATAGATGACGCGCTTGGTAAAAGCTTCTACATTAATTACCTGCATTTCGATAATTACAGTTGTGTTTCCTGTAATTTTTGCTTTGACATCCAGGTAAGTGTCTTTTAAACCAGTAATTGCTGGTGCGGCGTAGGGGTCGATGATTTCTAAGTCTTGAATTGTCGGCTCTGCGTTGTAGAGCATGGCATTCAGGAAGCTAATCAAAACTTCTTTGTGCTGGGGCGATGCAAAGATTTTTTTGAAGCCAAAATCTGTTTTGGGATTGATGAAGTTCATAATTGGTAACGGGTAAATTGTAATTGGTAAATCCTGTGGCAGAACCAAACTTATGCTGACACTGATTCCAGCCAAGCAATCAAATCTTGTTGACTGGTAAAATCTAACAATATTTCTCCTAAACTCTCTAATTTTTCAGCCGATAGCTTCTGGATGCGAGTTTGAATTTCCGGCGAAATCTCACCAGTACGTCGCGCGAGTAGACGCATAATTAATTCTATTTGCCCTTCAATCTTACCTTCTTGGCGACCTTCTTGCATCCCTTTGATAACAGCACCGCGTTGGTCTTCAAAAAACATTTCCCGTTTTTCTAATGCTTGTAATTCCTCAAGGTTTAAACTTGACCTGTTGGCGATATTAAAAGCTGTTTGCATTT
>NZ_JAHRFA010000061.1:31782-44068 GCF_020883045.1 Microcoleus sp. CAWBG58
GTCTTGAATTGTCGGCTCTGCGTTGTAGAGCATGGCATTCAGGAAGCTAATCAAAACTTCTTTGTGCTGGGGCGATGCAAAGATTTTTTTGAAGCCAAAATCTGTTTTGGGATTGATGAAGTTCATAGTTGGTAACGGGTAAATTGTAATTGGTAAATGGTGTTTAATTGTGGAATATTCATTATAATATTCCTTCCATTTCTAAGTCTTCAATAATCTGCAAACCGCGCGGGTCTCCGACTCGCAACAGCGAAGATTTAGCATCGTCGCGCACGCCCATGTCTTCATCTTCTTCTAAAGATTCAATTAAAGCGTCGATCGCCCCAGCGTACACTACATTATTCGGCAACTCGCGCGCCAGTTGCCCGATCGCCCAAGCGGAATTACTGCGAACGGCAGATACAGAGTCTCTTCGCAATGCTTGAATCAACGGTGGAATCCCGGCAATCACCACATAGTAACCAACTTTTGCCATTTGACCCAGAGAACTCGCCGCCCACAAACGTACCGCCGAAATATCAGTTCTCAGAGCATCAATTAAGGGCGATAAAGCGCGGTGATCTCTGCAATTTCCCAAGGCCCAAACTACCCCTTTGCGAACGTAACCGTTCCAATCGCGGTTGAGTTGCTCGATCAGCGGTTCCACAGCATCGGGACTTGGATTTCGCCCCAAAGCATAGGCCGCACTCACCCGCACCAAGGGACAACCGTCTCTTAACAAATTAATTAAATGCGAAATCGCGCGATCGTCCTGGAGTTCGCAAAAAGCCCGCGCCGCCATCATCCGGTGCTGAGGTTCCGGCGATTCCAGCAAAGGCAGCATTTCCTCTGGATCTGGTAGCGGGGGTTCGGATTCATCAAAATGATCCAAAGGGCTTTCCAGTTCCGTATCAAGATCGAGGGCGTTGGTGTAGTCGTTATTGTTCATAAAAAAACTTTACCGCAGAGAGGATGCTACGGGCGCAACTGATTCAGCGGTAAATATAAATTAGCATTTCCGGCAATAAAAGCATTCCGATTCAACTCTCAAGTCCTCCTATTGTTCGCCCTGCTGGAGGAAGAGTCCTCATCATTTAGATGAATCCGAACTCTAGTTCTGACTGCAAACAAATACCTCTGGTTTTTCAAAGATCTTTGATCATCCATACAGAATGACTCTCATAACCTAATTTTTGATAGAGATTCATCGCAGGCTGATTGCTCAGAAAAACTTGCAAACCAATTTGCCGATCGCCTCTTGAACGCGCCCAATTTTCTGCCTGAATAACTAAAGCTGCACCGAGTCCCTGACGGCGGTGCTCCGGTGCTATGTAGAGCAGAAAAATGTGACCGTGGCGTTCTCCAGTGGTTTGGTCGATCGCATTTCCCAACCACAAACATCCGACAACTGATGTGGGATTTGCCGGCTGCGAGGGGATCCCGGAAAAACTTTCTCCCTCGAACGGGCTGTTTTTCAGGCACTCTACCCACCAAAGCGGCGTCTGTTTAGAAAAATACTGCTCGACAGTTTGAGCCAAATGTCCCAATTCGCGATCGGGGTAAAGCTCTCGGTAAGTATGGTGCAGGAACTTTAGCAGTTTTGCGCGATCGAGTCCAGAACCCGATCGCAGCCCGTAGCCCGGTATCAACTGAGCAGACATCAGCGAATTTCGACAGGGAGAGAGGAATAATTGAGCCCCAAGAAAATAGGATTCAGAGATACCGCTTGCTTTTGCGGGATCGGTTCCTCAATCGGTGCTGGGGCAGCCATGTCAGCCGGCAAAAAGATGCGAGCGCTGACTGCTACCAGAGCCACGAAAAATACTAATATTGCGATCGATGGAGCAATGTATTGACGAATGATAGTCATAACCGCAAAAAATGATTTTTGAGTAGATATTATCAAGTGTACCATACAAATCTTGTCAGTTATAATGGCTGATAGTGGAAAATTAGCTCAAAACCAGAGCGATCGCAAATACCAACAAACACCAAATAAAATATTATGAGTGCCTCGCCTGCTGTTTATGAAGCTCTGGCTAAGTCAATTGTTTTTTTGAATCAAAAGCCGAACGCGCAAAATCAAGTTTCGCGCTTCCTGGACACTAACGGCTACTATATCGATCGCATATTGGACGACAAAGAAACCGGATTTTATGCGATCGGCTTCGGTTCCTCTGACCCCACCAAACCGCCAGTCCTCGTATTTCGAGGTACCGACTTCATCGACGGCGACGCTATGTTTTCTGCCTCCCGCGACATCGGCTTACCCGAATTTGAAAAAAACAAAGATAGTATCAAAAACTGGCTCGCAGAAATCGGTCAAGATACTGCCAAAAACCCCAGCAAATTATTACCCGATGTCGTCGGCCACAGTTGGGGCGGAGCGATCGCTCAAATTGTAGCCAGCGAATACACATCTCTGAGCGGCGATATCTTGACTTTCAACTCTCCCGGAGTCTCAGCGAGTATCGCCAACAATTTTCGGAGAAATCTCAGTAGGGCAGGCAACAAAAATGTCAGTCACTACATTGTCAGCGGAGATATTGTCAGTTTGTTTGGCGAAGCATTTATCCAGGGAAAAGTATTTCTCCAAACTTTCACAGATCCTAGTATTAATCCCTTAAGTGTTTTAGCCAAACATCGCAGAGAAAATTTGTTAACTGCTCCACCCGCAGATTTTTTCCAGAGGCAATTTTCCCTTGAAAACTTAAACAGTCCCGAATTTACTTATAGTAACAACGACTCAGATTTTAACGAGTTTATTGCTGCACTAAATTTTCCCCTAGCAAATGTGTCAGTGGCAATCAGAAACCGAGCCGGTGCAGAGAGTTTGAGAACAGCCTCAGAATTTTCGTTTGTGGACTTAATCAGACAAATGCAATTCGGTTTAGCTCCCCTGCAACCAAATTATTTATTAGGCGACGCTCGCAACAATACTGCTAGCGGTGGCCCTGGAGAGGATACAATTATCGGCAACGCCGGTAACGACACCCTCAGAGGCAATCGAGATAATGACAGCCTCAGTGGCGACAGTGGCGACGACTTCTTGTACGGTGGCAGAAACAACGATTTTTTGGATGGTGGCGACGGAAACGACCTCATTTCCGGCGAATTTGGCAACGATTTTTTAATTGGCGGTGCAGGGCGCGATCGCTTTGTATTAGAATCCGGTGGCGGAGCAGATGTGATTGTCGATTTTAAAAAGGGTGAAGATTTAATTGGCCTATCGCGGGGTCTAACTTACCCTCAAATTATTGTTACCCCAAGTGCTGAGGGAGCTGTAATTACTATCCCGATTACAGGGGAAATTATTGCTACCGTCAGAGGCGTGTCGGCTAACGACCTCACGCGACCGGATTTCGTGCAGATTTAATGGATAAAAATAGTAGTTTGGGTAGCGCAACAACTGCAAGTTCTTGCGCCGAAATCTTTTTTGGTGTGTTTTTTGCTATTGCGAAATCCGCTGCCACAAACCGACTATTGGGTGATTTAGGAACGCGCAATAGGAGAAATCAATATTGTTTATCAACCTAATTTACTGTAAAATGAGTTGATTAGCTTAAAAAGCCAATCCCAATCAAACCACAGGAAATAACAAAAATATGCCATCCTCCCCCGCCGCTTACGAAAATATAGCCAAGCAGCTTGTTTACATAGATAACAACCCCCAGTTACAAACTGTAGTTCAAGCTGGTTTGACGGCTGCCGGCTACCGAATCGATCGCACTTTTGACGATCCCCTAACGGGATTTCACGCGATCGGCTTAATCTCCACCACCCCAGACAAACCGCCAGTTCTAGTATTTCGCGGCACCGACTCCCTCGTAGACGATATTGCCAATGCAGACAAGCGAAGCATCGGCTTCAACCAATTTGAAGCCAACAAACAAGCCTTAGGAACTTGGCTGACACAAATCGGTCAAGACACAACAAAAAACCCCCGCCGCTTGCCACCAGACCTTCTCGGGCACAGCTTGGGCGGCGCCATAACGCAACTAGCCGCCACAGAATTCACATCTGCGATCGGAGATATTGTTACCTTTAATTCTCCCGGAATTGCTCAAAATATAGTCAATACATTTAAGCAAAAAGCGAGTGCAGGCAAAAATGTAACTCACTATATAGTTAGTGGCGATTTTGTTAGTTTGGGAGGAGAAGCTTTTATCCCCGGAAAAGTAGTTCTTGAAACATTTACTAACCCGATTATTAACCCGCTACTTGTCTTGGACAAGCACACCCAAAGTGGTTTGTTAAGCTCTCCTCCTCCCGGTTTGACCAAGACAGAGATATCTGTAGACCAGTTGAGCCGCCCGGATTTCAATTTTACAGATTCAGATTATTTAGAGCTGTTAGCAGGCTTAAACTTTGCGCTGCCACCCTTAGGGAAAGCCCTGGCTTCCCGCAGCAGTTTAGAGCAATTGAGAACCACTCCGGGAACCTCTTTTCTCGGAAACGTTCTTGCAATGAGAACTGCTCTCGACCTCTCCCAAATTAATAATTTAGTAGGCGACGATGCCAACAATACAACCTCAGGTTTGGGAGGGGACGATATTATCACTGGTAATGGGGGAAACGATACTCTCAGCGGCAATAAAGGTAACGATATTATCAGCGGTGGCCTCGGCAACGATCAGTTATTCGGCGGCAAAGGAGATGACAATTTGAGCGGGGGAGACGGCGACGATACCCTCGTTGGCGGAGTAGGTGCAGATTTGTTAATTAGTGGCGCTGGACGCGACGTATTTGTGTTAGGAGCAGGCGCCGGTACAGATACACTTCTAGACTTTCAACAAGGTCAAGATTCAATTGGTTTGACCAGAGGTTTGACCTTCAACCAACTGAGAATTACTCAAGCCGATATTTCAACAACCATCGAAATTGCCAGCAGTGGAGAAGTTCTTGCCAGTTTCTTCGGCATACTAAGCAGTCCGCTAACAGCCAGGGATTTTATTTCGATTTAGTTGGTGGCTATAGCAATCCTAAAGGTATGTAGTTGCGCTTGGGCGCTATACGCTTATATTATGAAGAGCGCACTTTGCCCAACTACGTACCTAATTTTTGGATTGCTATATGGGGTAGGAATACAACATTGTTGTGTCCTATATTTTAGCGCTATACGCTTATATTCACCAAGAGCGCCCAAGCGCAACTACGTACCTAATTTTTGGATTGATATCTGGGGTAGGAATACAACATTTTTGTGTCCTATATTTTAGCGCTATACGCTTATATTCACCAAGAGCGCTGAAGCGCAACTACGTACCTAATTTTTGGATTGCTATCTGGGGTAGGAATACAACATTTTTGTGTCCTATATTTTAGCGCTATACGCTTATATTCACCAAGAGCGCTGAAGCGCAACTACGTACCTAATTTTTGGATTGCTATCTGGGGTAGGAATACAACATTTTTGTGTCCTATATTTTAGCGCTATACGCTTATATTCACCAAGAGCGCTGAAGCGCAACTACGTACCTAATTTTTGGATTGATATCTGGGTAGGGCCACAACATTTTTGTATCCTATATTTTAGCGCTATACGCTTATATTCACCAAGAGCGCTGAAGCGCAACTACGTACCTAATTTTTGGATTGATATCTGGGTAGGGGCACAACATTGTTGTGTCCTATATTTTAGCGCTCTTGGCTTATATTCACCAAGAGCGCCCAAGCGCAACTACGTACCTAATTACAGATACAATTTAATTAATCTGGATCGTCCAGTCCAGGCCGGGGCATAGATTCTAATTTTTTCTCATCTTCTAGCGGCAAAAAGAAAATCGTCAGCATACCGGGAATCACAGCGAGTGAACTAAACAAGAAATAATTTTGATAGCCCAATGCAGTCTGTAAGTAGCCACTAAAAACACCCGGAATTAAGACTCCTGCCGCCATAAAAGCCGTGGTAATTGCATAGTGAGATGCTTCGTATTCAGGGCGGACAGTCCGCATTAAGAACACTGTATAGGCAGCCACACCAAGCCCGTAAGTAAATTGCTCGATCGAATTTACAGCATAGGCCCATTCAATCCCCGGTTGATGGATTGCCAACATCCAATACAACACGTTAGTTGAATTCTGCATAATCGCCGTCGGCCACATCCATTTTTTAAGTCCTTGTTTCGCAATCAAATAGCCGCCCAGCAATCCTCCGACTAACAGAAACATTACTCCTAAAGTACCGGATAACAAGCCCATGTCCGACGTAGAAACAGCTAATCCTCCCTTCTCAACTTTATCCATTAAAAAGGGAGGAGCCATTTTAAAAGTCAGGGCATCGCCCAACCGAAAAATCAATACATAAGCTACAATCCAACCAATTTTATCTTGCTGGAAATAGGTTTTAAATGCCTCGACAAAGCTGGTTGTTTGTTGTGGTATGCCTGTTTCCGCAGCATAATTTCTCGGATAGGGAAGATACCACCGCTGAAACAGATAAATCAGCACAAAAATCAGCGCGCAAATGCCAAAGGCAGTCGCCCATCCGTAGTTAACCGGAGACACGTTATAAGACGAACCGAAAAGTGACAGTGGAATTTCCTGATATGTTTTAGTATCGCCTGCATTTACCGGGATTAAATGCTGTTCTGCTAGTTTACCTGCTAAGAAAACCAAGACACCGCTACCGACAATCACGGCACCTCTATAAGCCGTGTTGCGAACACCGACAAATAGTGCTTGTTTGTCTTTATTGAGAGTGTTTAAATAAAATCCGTCAATGGCGATGTCGTGAGTAGCTGAAACAAAGGCGATCGCTGTAAAGACAACTAGCGATATAATAACAGCCAGGGGCGTCAACACACCAAAAGCTAGGAAAGCAAACAGAAAAGCACAAATAATTTCCGTTGTTAAAATCCACTTGCGTTTAGTTGAATACAAATCAACAACCGGGCCCCACAAACCTTTTAATACCCAGGGAAAAGATAACAGACTTGTCAATCCGATTAGTTCGTTGCTGGTTCCCATCCCTTTCAAAAAAATCACCGACATTATATTAACGACGGTGTACGGGAGACCCTGGGCGAAGTACAATACTGATACCCACAATCCATCGATCGGTTTTTTTTCCATTGCAGACATATTTTGCCTAACTACTGATTTTGTTTACTGAGTGCGATCGACAATTTCCGGTCAATTCAACCGCTGGTATCACAGCATATATTGTGCTGATGCCAGCCGCAGCCATACAAACAGCGTATTTTAGCATCATTCTGGCTCACAAATACTTTCATCTTTTGAATCAGCCTGCAACAGATGTTGTCCGTTAAAATGAATCAGGTGAGTAGGCTCTTCTGCTACCCAGACATCAGTTTCCCAGGAAATATCAGATAAATATTCCGCCATTGCTTTGCGGCTGAGGAAAGCTGTCACCATCACCAAAGGTACTGTCGAACTTATAAAAAGATTCTCAAGCTCAGTTTTGCGTTTTGGATTAATCGGCCCGTGCGAAGTAACGGCTTCAATCAACACCAACCAGTTTTTTTCAGTGAAGTGAATAATTACATCTGGCATCTTACCGTGAGCATCAATTGTAACCCCTAGTACCGTGAGCGATGCTTCGTTGAAATAAGCAAATTTTTCATCGGTATCTCCGACATAAAGCAGCCTGCCAGCCGGAGTAAACCGAGCAGCAAACTGACTAATAATCTCTGCGATTAAGACGTTGTGACCTCCTGGCGAAAGAGTTTTGACATAGCCTTCAATTGTAATTGGAATCCGCGGCATTTCTCGCTCTTGTGCATTTTGAAAATTTGGTGTTATCATTTGTTTAGAAAAAGTGCGATCGCCTGTTCAGTATATTTTTACCTAAAATTACACTTATCTGCTAAAATGTCAAGCGCAATCAAAAACATATAAATTATCCAAAAGTATATTAACCTTTTATATAGTCATATCAAAAGGTAGCCAACTATGACAAAAATTTAAACCAAGCCTTATAATTACATTTAAGTATCTAGGTGTAAATGATGACAACTATCAACTGGAATCAAGTTTTAGATAGTATTTCAGATAATGCAGAAGAGCCTGAAGTCGAAGATCGATTTGTCAAACTCCTTCTAAATGCACTTGGATTCAGCTCTGATGAGTGGGTACAACAGTTTAAAACAGGAAAGGGCCCTGCTGATTTTGCTGCTCGCAAGAATCACGATGGTGATAAATTTTCAGTTTCTAAGATTAACCCAAACTTAGTCATTGAAGTTAAAGGCAGAGTATCAGGAAAGGCAATCATTAACTTAGCAGAAGGTACTCCCATGTACAAAAAAGCTAAAGAACAGATAACAGGTTATCTTCTTGCTCCTAAGTGCCAAACATCTCAATGGGGTATGATCACTAACTCAACAGATATCCAGCTATTCCGCAGACATGGTAAAATCGTACTACCTGCTACTAACTGCATGAGGATAACCAAAGATAATATCAGTGACATTATTACTAGAATTAAGAAATTGCTGGACAACCAACCCAAAGCTTTAACAATTTGCATCTATAATGATAAGGGAGGTGTGGGAAAAACTACAACTACAATCAACTTGGCTGCGATTCTTCGACAACAGCAGAAAAAAGTTCTGGTTGTTGACTTCGATCCACAACAAGGAGATTTAACAGATTCATTAGGCTTGCAGGAGGGAAAAGTAAAATTATCTGATTGCCTGACCGATCCAGCATTGAATGTTAAAGACACTATTCAAGCATTTAATCTAAATAATAAAGCGGGTCAATTAGTTAAGATGTTTGATGTCATCCCATCTGATTCAGGGTTATCGAAGTTCATGGGTTATGATTATGAAGCAAGAATTGAGAAAGGTTCAGCAAGGCTGCGAGATTTACTCGATATTTTTGTTCGTCATTATGATTACATCTTAATTGATGCGCCTACGAACTGGACTTTTTTTAGTAAAAGCTCTGTAAGAGCTGCCGATGTCATCCTCATGCCAACAGAACACAATAACTTTTCATCTTTGAAAAATGCTGCTAAAGTGATTAAAGACTTCCTACCTGAAGTTAAGAAGCTTAGGCAGGACGGTGGTCCCATTGCCTTGCCGATATTTTTCAATAGACATAAAGAAACAGAGGCTTCAATCAAAAGAGCAAATGCTGAAATTAAAGCTATTCTTACAGTTAAGAAAGGAGAAAACGATATTCTAGATCCTAATCTCTTACCCTATTATTGGCCTAAATATACAAAAGTGGCGAATGACAAAACTATATTCACTGTTCGAGAATATGAGGTTGTTTCAAGTGCAGCTTTTTCTAGAAAACCAGCGGCTTTGCAACACAAAAAAGCCGCTGAATATTACTTAAAATTAGCGCAGGAGTATTTTTTGTATGAGTAATTCTGAGAACATCGGTAAGTTAATGAACTTGAAATTATCTAAAATTGAGTCAGCAGAACAATGCTCTGAGTCAGAGTTTATCATTGCCGGAGCCGCCGAAGCTGTATTGCAAGCAGGTAATCGCAATTGGATTCCGATTATCGTCAAAGAAACAGGCGACTATCAGTATCAAGTTGTGAGCAATCACTTTGTCTATGCTGTAGCTCAACAAGCCAAATTAGATTCAGTATGGTGTATTGTCATTGACCCAAAACCATCAAATATTGAACAAGCGAAGATTCTAGCGCGAGAAGCAAATCCCACAGTCAATTTGAGTACAGCATCAAAAGATACTATTATAGCTGTACTTAAATACTTAGTTAAAGAGCATAATTGGAAGAATGTAAAACCTGTTGAAACTGCCAATAAAATTGTAGATTCTAACCGCGATCAATGGTCAGATTTCACCCCTCTGACTAAGTTACAATGTGGTTTGACGAAGGCGAGATTAGATTTTATTGCTAAAGTATTTTCTATATCACCGCCACCGCCGCCTCCTCCTCCTCCTCAAGCAGTCAGCGTGAAACGTGCCTCTAGAGATGAAATTTTTGATCGTCTCAATTACTTATCAACTAATAAAATAGGAGGCTTTGAAAATATTGATGCCGAAAAAACAGCCGATGCTATTTTCAACGCGAATAAAGGCAAGTGGAAAAGCCTAAATCCAATTTCCAAACTTGAATGCGACATTGATACAGCCAAAATGAAAATCATTAAAACCCTATTTAGCCTATAGAACTAGCTAGGTCAAGTAGTGTTGCTGATTCAATTTATTGGCTCAACCGCTATATTGAAAGAGCGTAAAATATCGCCCATTTTGCTGAGGTCAATTTTAATCTCATGCTCGACTCTCCCAGCGGTATTACTCAACTATTTACTTATTTGCCCAATTAATATACCTTTGTGCCAAAATGTCAAGCGGACGCTCACACCAAACGTCCGTAAACGACAGTTAAACGCTCCCTCACACATTCTTCATGCGAAAGACTAAAACACTCTTTTTGTCAAGCCTGTTCGCGATCGGCTTAACAATCAGTTTCCTCCTAACTCCAGGCTGGTTATCACAATGGTTGCCGAATCGGGCGATCGCAAATCCACCCCCACAAACCCAAACCTCGGAATTTCGCGCCTTCTGGGTGGACGCATTCAACCCCGGTTTCAAAACGCCTCAAGAAGTAACCAAGTTGATTGCAGACGCACAGAAAGGTAATGCCAACGCGATCGTCGCTCAAGTCCGCCGCCGCGGTGATGCTTTTTACACCAGTGCGATCGAACCCCGCACCACCGATCCGAATGTTCCAGCAGGTTTCGATCCCCTCCAAGATTTGATTGACAAAGCCCACGCCGCAGGTATAGAAGTACACGCTTGGATGGTGACGCTACCAGTAGTTTCCGGTGGCAAACTTCCCGCCAATCATGTTTGGCAAGAACATGGGCCCAATGCCTCAGGAAAGGACAATTGGGCGATGCTGATTTCGAGTGGCGAAGCCAAGGGTTTTCTCGATCCAGGCAATCCAGATGCCCTAGATTATACTGTTTCTGTCTATTTAGACTTGCTGAAGCGCTACGATGTGGACGGCGTACAGTTGGATTACGTGCGCTACGGCGGGCCGAATTGGGGCTACAATCCTACTTCGATCGCCCGTTTCAACCAACAAAACGGTCGATCGGGCAAACCGGCAGCCACCGATCCTCTGTGGATGCAGTGGCGGCGCGATCAGGTGACAAATTTAGTGCGGAAGCTTTATGTAGAAGCGATGGCGATTAAACCGCGCGTTAAAATTACGGCGGCGACGATCGCCTGGGGAGACGGCCCAGCTAACGATGCAGGCTGGTATAAAACGCAACCCTACAGAGAAGTATTGCAGGATTGGCGCGCTTGGCTGGAAGAAGGTATTCTCGACATGGCGATGCCGATGACTTACCAGCGTGAGTACAAGCCGCAGCAGAAGCGCGGTTACGACAATTGGATCGAGTACGCTAAAGACCATCAGTACAACCGCCAAATTGCGATCGGCCCCGGCAACTATCTCAACTACATCGAAGACACTCTAGGGCAGATTCGCCGCGCCGAAGCGCCTTCTGCGAAGGGAAATCGCGTTGCTGGTACGGTGCTTTATTCCTACGCTAGCACCAATATTTACAGTAACGTTGAATTGCGATCGGGCGGTAGTGGCAATTTGCCTCGCCAGCCTTGGAAATTCCTGTTGCAGAGTAATGATTGGTTTTATACGGCGCTGTCGCAACCGAGTCAATACGTTGACGCTGCGACGGGTAAAACTGTTCAAACTCAGCCTGTGTGGGCGACTCCGGCGGGGATTCCTGATATGCCTTGGAAGTCGCGGCCGACTGCTGGGGCGATCGCCGGAAATTTGCAGCGATGCCAAGGAAGCTGCGACGGTGCGGGCTTGACATTGCAGGCAGTTAATGCTGGTGGCAAGGTGCGGCAACTGCGGGCGGATGGTAAAGGATGGTTTGGGGCGATCGAGCTTTCACCCGGTTCTTATCAGTTGAAAGTTGATGGAAGTCAAATTCAACAAACAGTTAATGTTGTCGCAGGTGAAGTTACAAAAGTAAATTTCGCTAGTTTATAGCCAGTTTGTAGGGTGCACAGTGTGCACCTTATTTCAAACCCAAATTTTTTGATAAATCTCAATCATGGCAGTCGGTTAAAACTGAGCTCTTGCAGCAAGGTCAATAAGCCCTCGATCAACAGGCTTTCCGGCCTGTTCCACAAGAAAATTGATCTTTTGTGGAACAGGCCGGAAAGCCTGTTCTTTAGAATGGTGCAAGATTTCAGTTAAAACCCACATTCCGCACCCCGAACTGGCACATACGCGAATTGAGGGGTAAAAGTGAATCATCAGAGACAAGAGCGAGTAAAAATACTCAATTATTTTGGTAGCGCTCGGTAAAAGACCAAGTTTATG